>JAYSPJ010000538.1:0-6121 GCA_043722155.1 Bradyrhizobium sp. | reverse complement strand
GAACACCCAGATCATCACGCCGATGTGCTGCATCGTGACCGGCAGGTTGGCAAGATCGGGCCGATGATAGAAGGTGATGACGGACAGTCCCGTCGCCGCGAACATCATGGTGTTGCAGGATTGGCCGACCGCCTGACAGCACGCGAGCAGCAGGAGATTGCGATGTGCGCGTCGGTCGAGGCTCTGTGCCCGGTCGGTTTCCGGTGCTTCCCGCTTGAGCCCCGATTGGGGGGTCAGTGCATCCATTTTTCTGCCCAGCGGCCCCCGGAAGCGTAGCGCGTAGCCGCGGCGCGCAACGCGACAGGTGACGTTCTCTAGGAAAAGCAGCACCTGCTCAAGGCTTGATTTGGAGATTTGCGCCATCTCCGACTGCATGGGACTCCCGCTGTATACCGAGATCCTTGTCGGCGTTGATGATCTGACGGAAACGCCTAAGCTGGCGGAATGATCGGGCCGGCCTGTTACGTTTTGGCCGCTCCGGCACCGCCATTCAAGTCGAGGCGCCGGCTTGAGGCTCGGAATGCGGTATTGGACGCGACCGGAGGGCAACGAATGTCCAATGACCTGCAATTCACGGTCCAACGCCCGCCGGCCTATGGCGAATTGACGGATGTCCTGCCCGGAATGTTCTGGGTGCGACTGCCGGTGCCGACGCCGCCGAATCACGTCAATTGCTGGCTGCTCGACAACGGGTCCGGATGGACGCTGGTCGACTGCGGCATGAACACCGATGACATTTTCGAGATCTGGGACAGGCTTTGGCGCGGGCTGCTGCGCAGCCGCCCATTGCAGAACCTCATCTTGACACATGCGCATCTCGATCACTTCGGCTTCGCCGGATATCTGGTGAAGGAATCGAAATGCGCGGTGCGTCTGCCCTTGGCCGAATGGCTCAGCGGGTGGATGATCTGGCATGAGCGAGAGGAGGGGCCGAACGAGCAGTTTGCGTCATTTATGAAGCGAAATGGCGCATCGGATGAAGACGCCGCCAGGATCATGGAAGCCCAGCGCCGGTCGAAATTTCTTGGCCTGCGGCCGCCGCGCGAATTCATTCGCATCCGGGACGGCGATGTCGTCGCGATGGGGCAGCGTGATTGGCGGGTGATCACGGCAGGCGGGCATTCGCCCGAACATGCATCATTCTATTGCGAGACGGACAGGATCCTGATCTCGGGCGATCAGATCCTGTCACACATGACGCCATCGGTGATGGTGCCGCCGGCGCAGCCGGACGCCAACCCGATGAAGGAATATCTGGATTCGCTGGCGCGGCTCGAGGCGCTGCCGCCGGATACGCTGGTGCTGCCGTCGCACGGCTTGCCGTTTCGCGCGCTACACAGGCGGGTTGCCCAGCTGCGCGAACATCATCTGGTGCGGCTTGACGACGTGGCGTCCGTCGTCACCGGCAAGACCACAGCGTTTGTGGTCGCGCAGGAGGTGTTCCCGCGCTCGCTGTACGACAATCCGCGCCAGGCGTTCGGCGAGGCGCTTGCCCATCTCAACATGCTTGCCTCGACCGGGAGACTGACGCGCGATGTCGATGCCATGGGCGCAATCGCCTTCACGCCGGCATAGATCCGGCGTGTCGCCCCGACCTGCGCGGGCATGGCATGAGAAAAAATCGATGCGTCGACCGCGCGCAGGGCCTCGCACGCCCTTTGACGCGGCTGGCGGCTACGATCGCGCCTCTGCTGCAAAATCTGGCCGCTCCAGCAGCCACGAGATGGCGAAGCTGGACACGAGGCCCCAGAACGCGGCGCCGACGTTCAACAAGGGGACGTCGGCGACGGTGACGAGGAAGGCCACCAGCGCGCCGAGCGAGAAGCGCTCCCTGAACGCCGTGACAAAGGCCGTCTGCAGCACGCGCAACATCGCCAGTCCGGCCAAGGCCATCACCAGGGACTTGGGCGAGACCAGCAGCAACCGTGTAAATGTCGGCGCCAGCAGTCCGAACACCAGCGCCAGACAACCGACGAACATGGCTGCGGTGTATTGGCGTTTCTGCTCGCCGCCCGAGACCACGATGGCGTTGGTCGGTCCCGTCAGGCAGGAACTGACGCCACCGACGACGGCACTGATCACCGAGCCGATGCCGCAGGCCGTGGTCACGGCGTTGATCGGCGGCGTATGCCCTACTGCCCTGAGCACCGCAAAGCCCTGGCCATTCTGGACGACGAGGACCGTGATCGCGAGCGGCACCACGAGTTCGACCATGGCAGCGATCGACCAGACCGGAGTCTGGATGACCGGGCGGATCAGTTCGAATTGAAGCGTTGCAGTGGTGTCGAACCGGCTGAACAGCAGCGTCGTCGATGCGCCGATAAGCAGGGCCCCGATGATGGGCGGAATACGCCGGCCAAGGCGCGGGATCGCCGACAGGATGAGCCAAGTCGCGACCATCGGTCCCACGATGATGGTGTCAGCAAAGACCGCGCGGACGAGCTCGAGGCCAAAGCGCAGAAAAACGCCGGCGACCATGCCCATGACGATCGGCATCGGAACGAGTTGCATGGCGCGCTTGACCCAGCCGCTCGCACCCAACATCAGCATCAGCAGGCCGGTAGCGTAAAACGCGCCGACAACCTCCGGAAACGTCAGATGGGTCAGCGATTGTCCAACCAGGACCGTACCGGGAATAGTCCAGAAGAAAACGAGCGGCTGACGATAAAGTCCGCTGAACAGGAGCGTGATCAAGCCGTTGAAAAAGAAGACGCCGAAGATCCAGGACGCGATTTCTCTTTCGGATAGCCCTGCGTTCGAGCCGACCGCCAGAATGATCGCCACGGGCCCGGTCACGGCGAACAGCCAGCCGATGAAACCATTCGATGCGTAGAGGAAGCCGAAAGCCGAAATAATCCGCCCAACACCGGGCGGTCGTTCAGTCGGTCGTTCGATCTGTGTGAACATCAAGGAGGCGGGCTCCAACCTTCCGAAGCGAGGGGACGTTGATTCGGGTGGAACCGACTCCAAGGATGCCTCATCCGCCGAATACCTTCAACATGCAACCGGCGAAGCCGCCCGGGTGCCCGGATTGAGCCCTCGGGTCACGCCTTGGGCGGGCCCAGGGCGCAATCCGGGAGCGGTTCAAGAAAAACCCCGATTACGCAAGAGCTGCATGCGGGCTGCTGGACCGGCGGAAAGAGGCCGCTCCTCACGCCTTCAATTTCAGCCTGCCCATGAAATCGCGTTTGCCAAGCGGCGCGCCCTTGTGGCGGAGAATGTCGTAGGCCGTGGTAGCATGGAAAAAGAAGTTCGGCAGCGAGAACGACATCAGGAAGCCTTCCGCCGTGAACGGAAGCGCGCGGTCGCCGAGCTTGAAGGTGACGTCGCGGCCGGCCAGCGAGTTCACGTCCTCCGGCGTCAGGGCCGTGAGTTCGTTGCGCGCCTCCGCCACCAGTGCCTGCAGCGCGGCATAGTCGAGGTCTGGCTTGCCCGACGGCGGGACGAACACGCCGTTCTTCGCCGCGTCCATCGCGCCGCGCGAATGATGTGCGATCGAGACGATCTGGAAACGGAACGGCAGCATGTCGGGCGCCAGTCGCGTCTCGACGATTTCGGCCGGATCGACGCCCTTCTCGCGGAAATGGGTGAGGCTCTTCTCGAGGCTGGCGCCGACGGCGCCGAGGATCTGGAGGTAGTTGGCGACGGTTGCGTCGTAGAGCGAAAAGGTCATGGCGTAAGTCTCCGATCACTTTTTGTGTTTCTTGCCTGCGATACCGGAATTTCTGCCGATTGCAATCGGCAGAGCCAAGCACCCTTGTGGACCTTGTCGCGGAAGCTGGCAGCGACGGGCCGGTTGCCTGGAAAACAGCCGGCTGAAACAGGCGGGGGTCGCTGAAGCCGAGCGCGTAGGCGATCGAAGAGACCGGCAGATTGGTATGGACGAGGTTGCGCCGCGCCTTGAGGCGGGGCGGCTTCGCGGCGCAGGGACAGCAGTTTGCTCAATAGACCTTTGGGACGAAACGCTGGGTCGACTTACTGGGTCGCCTGTAGCCGGTGTCCGGCTGGCGCGGAGGAAGCTCGATCTCGACCGGTCTCATGTCCTGATAGGGAATTTGCTTCAGCAGATGCCGGATGCAGTTGAGCCGGGCGCGTTTCTTGTCATCGGCGTCGACGACGTGCCATGGGATCTTCTTGCGGTCGGTGTGCGCGAACATCACGTCCTTGGCCCTGGAATATTCCACCCAGCGCTTGCGCGATTCGATGTCCATCGGGCTGAGCTTCCAGCGCTTGGTTGGATTTCGGATGCGCTCCTGGAAGCGCCGTTCCTGCTCCTCGTCGTTGACCGAGAACCAGTACTTGACGAGATAGATACCCGAACGCACCAGCATCTCCTCGAAGATCGGACAGGAACGCAGGAACTCCCGATATTCGGCTTCGTTGCAGAAGCCCATGACACGCTCGACCCCGGCGCGGTTGTACCAGCTGCGATCGAACAGGACGATTTCGCCCCGCGTCGGAAGCTCGGCGACGTAGCGTTGAAAGTACCACTGGCCGCGCTCCCGTTCCGTCGGCGTGCCGAGCGCCACGACGCGGCAGATGCGAGGGTTCAGGCTCTCGGTGATGCGCTTGATGACGCCGCCTTTGCCGGCCGCGTCGCGGCCCTCGAAGATGACGGCGACCTTGAGGCCCTGCATCCGGACCCATTCCTGCAACTTGATGAGCTCGAACTGCAGATGGGCGAGCTCATCGACGTATTTGTAGTTCGCCGGAGGCTTGCGCGACTTCGGCCGTTCGGCCGCGTGCCAGTACTGCTCGACGGCGGTGATTTCCCTGGCGTCACGCAGGACGGATCCCTCAGCCGCGGCAGATTTGCGGTTTTTTGCCATTGGTCCCCCCAGGGTTCGCGCGATGATGGCGATCCACGAATCACAGCTAAACATTTTCGGCAGGCAACTTGAAGAGTGGTCGATCGAACGGCGCGCATCTGCGAAACGAGACATTGTCAGGGCCGGGAGATGCCGTCTGGCGCTTGATGCCCGCTCCGATCCACGAACTGGATCAGACATGAACATCGGCGCAAGCCCGGGGACCTTCTGAACGAAGCGTCGGCGAGGAGTCCGGTTTACTCCCAACTCCGGACATATCGCTGCAATCGCATTGACTGACGCCAAGTCTCAAGAGCCGACATTGGTCGACTCGGTACCGGTTAACGTTTGGCCCAGTCCGTTACATCGGCGGTAACTTTAGTGAGCCTGAGGGCCAAAGCGAAGGCAAAAACAAAGGGCCAAAGGATGAAGCGATAGAACACCTCGTTGAGGTCGGTCTGGCCCTCGGCCTGTGGAGGTAGCGCGCTGATCCGTGTTTCCTGCCTCTCGCGAATCGCATTCAGGAAGTCAATGATAGTTCTCGCGTCTGCTTGGGCGAGAACAGTCCCGTCGCCCCTCTCCTGAAGGCCCTCACCCGACGGAGGCTCCGGAAGCAGGGCCCAAAGCTCAAATTTAATACGCCACCAGCTTGCCCTGAAAAGTGCTTCGCTCTCACGGATTTTATGGATGAGCTGCGCCTGCGTGTACGGGGCGCCGAGAAAGGCGGCTATGTCGCGCGCCCAGGTGCAATATTCATCGTACCGCTTGCGGTCTGGTGCTGGCGCGCAGAGCTGAGAGATACTCCGTTCGACAATTCCCTTGAGCTGTTGCGGCCTCGTCGTCGCAGCAATTTCGTCAAGAGCGCGATCGTATGCTGCCCTGTCCCTCGCTCCCTGGTTTGCGAGCAACAAAATTCCGACACCGGCAGCGAGGAGGTAGGGATAGTCGATCAACCTGACTTGTGCCTGGGTGATCGCCTCGCTCCGAAAATACACCCAGTGAAAGAAGCAAAGAAACGCCATGAAAAACGCGATCAGTTGCCAAATGTACTGGAAAACGAGAATGGCGACCAAGAGGAAGAGGAACGAGAGAATCGCCGCATAACCTGCCACAGACGCCCATCGGGGACGTGTCAATCCAAGCCATGTTGGGACAACCTCCACCATGCGGGTCGCTCCGGCTGCCAATCCTGAGACCGTTTCGCCTATTGGCTTTGCCTCAGGCTAGAGCGGTTTTCGGTTGATGTGAATCGGAACAGTAAGGGGGTTCCCAAAGGGGCGCAAATCAGATTCGGGTTGCTTTGACAGCAACAG
>JAYSPJ010000537.1:0-1759 GCA_043722155.1 Bradyrhizobium sp. | reverse complement strand
CGCCCAGGTGCGCTCGGCGGCCTCCTCGGCGACGGCGATCTCCGGATGCGTCCAGTCTCGCGCGTCCGTGTGATGGATGGCCAGCAAAGCAACGAGCCGACCGCCTTTGACGAGCGGCACGGTGATATGGGCCCGGACCCCCACCGCATCATGGGCAGCGAGCACCTGTTCGCTTGCGAGCGGGTCGGTCGTCACGTCGCGGACCGCCACCGTCAGGCCGGCGGCAAAGGCCTCGATCACGTGGACGCCGAAGTCATTCAGTCGAAAGCGCCCGGAGACGCACGGACCGTCCTTGGCGTAACCACCCTCGGAGTGCGCATGCTGCCCGTCCGGCTCCACTTCCCAGTATTGGGCGCGTACTGCGCCGAGGTGCTGACCGAGCACGCGAAGTGCGGCGTTCTGGACTTCCACAGGATCGCCAAGGGGCCGAAGCACGTCGCTGAACTTCAGCAGGAACGCCTGCCTCGCCTCGCTTTCAAGCATGGCCGCCTCGGCGTGCCGACGCGCGGTGATGTCGGTGAACAGCACAGCGACGCGGCGCTGCTCGGGCTTGCCGACGCGGAAGGCGTTGATGTCGAACCAGCGACCGAGCGGCGCGGCCTCGCCCTCGACGCGCATCGGCTCGCCGGTCAGCGCAACGCGGCCGTACCGCTCGAACCAGTGATCTTCGAGGTCCGGCGCGAACTCGCGCATACGTCGACCAACCGCATTGAACAGGCCCGACTGGCGTTCGAAAGCCGGGTTAGATTCGACGAAGCGGTAATCCACCGCGCGCCCGCTGTCGTCGAAGAGGATCTCGATAATGCAGAAACCCGAGTCGATCGTTTCGAACAGCGCGCGGTAGCGGGCTTCGCTGCTGTGCAGCGCCGTTTCTGCCTGCGCGCGTTCAACCGCCGCCCAGGTGCGCTCGGCGGTTTCACGGACCAGGTCGATGTCGTCGGGCGTCCAGTGTCTGGGCGTTGCATGATGGACGCCAAGACCCGCCACCCAGCGGCCATCCTTGATCAGCGGAACGCCGATGCCTGCGGCCGCCTCCATCGCGGCGTAGGTTGCCCGCTCGACTTCTGACAGACGCGGGTCGGTACTTGTATCTTCGATCACCACGATTTGCCCGGAACCCGCAAGTTCGGCCGTGTGTCGAATATCACTCAGCCGGAACTGCCCGGTAAGCGGCGCTACGCCGTTCGCGTAACTCCGGTGGATCACATACGCGTCCCGCTTCTCGTCAACTTCGTTGAAAAATGCCCGGTTCACCCTGAGATGCTCGCCCAGCACCCGCAGTGCAGCAGATTGAACCTCCAGCGCATCGCCAAGGGGACGCAGCGCATCGCTAAGTTTTAACAGGAATGCCTGCCGCTCATCGCTCGCCCGCGCAGACGAGCGCGCCTTTTCGATTTCGTGGCGCGCATGAACACCTTCCGAGATGTCGCGGAAATAGCAAACGACACCGTGCTCGCCGCCGGGCAGCGATATCCGGTCCACGCGCCATTCGTAGTATTCAAAGACATTGCGGTCGTGGCGATACTCGGCCCGCTCGGCTGTTACGTAGGACTCGCCGGTTTTTAGGGCTTGCCTGAAGATGCTGACAACCTCGTCGGCGAATTCCTTTTCCCAAAGAATATGGATGACTTCGTCAAAGCTCCGACCGACCGGCCCACCGGGAATGTCGCCAAACACGGGAAGTGCGACGGTGTTCACGTTTCGAATCACCAAACCGCTGTCGACCAGATAAACACCAAGCGGCGCTTGGTTGAGCAGC
>JAYSPJ010000536.1:0-6809 GCA_043722155.1 Bradyrhizobium sp. | reverse complement strand
ACTTGTTGAAACACAACAACCTCATGCTGAGGAGCGAGCGGCGCGAGCGTCTCGAAGCATGGGCAGCCAGCGACTCACCGATCTCACATAGCCAGTACTAGGTCCGGCCCGCGCCGTCGTGCTGGAAGCCGAGATAGCTCGCGGCGACGCGCGCGTTGGTGGCGATGTCGGCGGCCGGTCCGCTCAGGATGAACTCGCCGAGCTCCATCACATAGGCGCGGTCGGCGATCTTCAGGGCGGCCTGCGCGTTCTGTTCGACCAGCAGCACCGAGACGCCGGCCGCGCGCAATTCGCCGATGGTGCGGAAGATATCGGCGACGATGATCGGCGCGAGGCCGAGGCTCGGCTCGTCCAGCATCAAGAGCTTCGGCGCGCCCATCAGCGCGCGGCCCATCGCCAGCATCTGCTGCTCGCCGCCCGACAGCGTTCCGGCGAGCTGCTTGCGGCGCTCCTTCAGCCGCGGAAACAGCGTGTAGACCCGCTCGAACGATCGCGCGGCGACGGCCCTGGCGATGCGGAAGGCGCCGAGCTGCAGATTGTCCTCGACATTCATGGTGCCGAACAGCTCGCGATGCTCGGGCACCAGGCTGAGGCCCGCCGCGACGCGGTCCTCGATCTCCAGCCGCAGGATGTCCGCGCCGGCAAACGCCACGCCGCCGGTCAGCGGCAGGATGCCCATGACGGCGTTCAGGAGCGTGGTCTTGCCGGCGCCGTTGGCGCCGATGATGGTGACGATCTCGTTGTCGGCGACCTCGAGCGACACCGCACGCACGGCCTCGACCTTGCCGTAGGCGACATGCGCATCGGCGACCCGCAGCAGCGCGCTCATGCGACCGCTCCGAGATAGGCCTTGATCACATCCGGATTGGTCTTGATGGCGTCGGGCGTGCCCTCGGCGATCTTGGTGCCGAAGTCGAGCACCACGATGCGGTCGGCGAGATCCATCACGAATCCCATGTCGTGTTCCACCAGCAGCACCGACATGCCGCCGTCGCGCAGTGTGCGCAGCAGCGCGGCGAGCCGCTGCTTTTCCAGGTGCCGCAGTCCCGCGGCGGGTTCATCCAGCAGCAGCAGGATGGGGTCGACGCACAGCGCGCGCGCGATCTCGACGATGCGCTGCTGGCCGAGCGACAGGCTGCCCGCGAGCTGATCGATCTGGTCGCCGAGCCCGACGCGCTCGATCTGGCGCGCCGCTTCGGCCAGCAACTTCGCTTCATCTGCCCGGTCGAGGCGGAGCATGCTGGAGATGGCGCCGGCGTGGCCGCGCAGATGCGCGCCGATCGCGACGTTTTCCAGCACGCTCATGTCGGGCACCAGTTTGACGTGCTGGAAGGTTCTGGCGATGCCGAGTTTCGCGACCTCCTGCGGCGGCGCGTTGTCGATGTTCTTGCCGAGCACCGAGATGGTGCCGCCGGAGGAGGTGAGCACGCCGGTGATCAGGTTGAAGGTGGTGCTCTTGCCGGCGCCGTTGGGGCCGATCAGGGCGACGATCTCGCGGGCCTGGACGTCGAAGGAGACGTCGTTGACGGCGATCACGCCGCCGAACTGCTTGCGTGCATGGTCGATCTGCAGCAGCACGGAGGGCATGGTAGCCGGCCGGGCGCGCGCCGGCAGAGCGAGGGATGGATCGGGCCGCTTGCGGGCCGGCTGGAACGGCAGCCGCCCGATCAGCCACGGCCAGACGCCGGTCGGCGCCAGTTGCAGCAACAGCACCAGCAGGATGCCGAACACGATGGTCTCGAGCTGGCCCTCGCCGCGGAACAGCAGCGGCAGATAGCTCTGCAGAATCTCCTTCAGGATGACGACGATGCCGGCCCCCAGCACCGCGCCCCAGACATAGCCGGCGCCGCCGACCACCGCGATGAAGAGATACTCGATGCCGGCGTGGGCGCCGAACGGGGTCGGATTGGCGGCGCGCTGGAAATGCGCATAGAGCCAGCCGGACAACCCGGCCAGCACCGCCGCATAGATGAACACCAGCAACTTGGCGCGCGGCGTCTGCACGCCGAACGCCTCGGCGGCGACGTGGCCGCGGCGCAGCGCGCGGATTGCGCGGCCGGTGCGGGAGTCCAGAAGGTTCATGCTCAGCAGCGCGGCGATCAGCACCGCGATCCAGATCGCATAATAGATGGTTCCGGGGTCGAGCATCCTGAGCGAGCCGATCGACAGCGGCGGGATGCCGGAAATGCCGTCATTGCGGCCGAGGAATTCGAGCTTGCTGAACAAATAAAACAGGCCGATGCCCCAGGCGATGGTGCCGAGCGGCAGATAGTGGCCCGACAGCCGCACCGTGACGAGGCCGAGCAGGACCGCGGCGCCGCCGCTGACCAAAAGCGACAGCGGCAGCGTCAGCCATGGCGACACGCCATAGGCCGTCGTGAGCACCGCCGTGGTGTAGGCGCCGAACCCGCAAAACGCCGCCTGCCCGAACGAGGTCAGGCCGCCGACGCCGGTCAGCAGCACCAGCCCCATTGCCACCAGCGCCGCGAGCCCGATATTGTCGAGCAGCACGATCCAGAACGGCGGCATGCCCGGGATGAACGGGATCGCCGCCATCAGCAGCGCGAACACCGAGATCGGTAACAGCCGTTGCGTCATCGCCGTCAATCCTTCTCTTCCTCGACCTCGGGCGCCGCAAGCGACCGCAGCACGAGGACCGGAAGGATCAGCGTGAAGACGATGACTTCCTTGAAATTGCTGGCATAGAACGAGGAGAACGCCTCGACGGTGCCGACCACCAGCGCCGCGATGGCGGTCAGGGGGTAGCTGACGAGGCCGCCGATGATCGCGGCGATGAAGCCCTTCAGGCCGATCAGGAAGCCGGTGTCGTAATACAATGTCGTGATCGGCACGATCAGGATGCCCGAAATGGCTCCGATCACGGAGGCGAGCAGGAATGCGATCTGTCCCGACAGCGTGGTGCGGATGCCGACCAGGCGGGCGCCGAGCCGGTTGACGGCGGTGGCGCGCAGCGCCTTGCCATAGAGCGTGAGGCCGAAGAACAGCCACAGGCCGACGATGAAGGCGATGGTGATGGCGTAGACCGCGATGCTCTGGCCGGTGAAGCGCAGCGGGCCCGCCATGAAGACCGCATCCGAGATGGTCGGACCGCGCTGGCCTTCGGCGCCGAAAAACACCAGGCCGAGGCCCTGCAGCGCGAGGTGGCAGCCGACCGAGGCGATCAGCAGCACCAGCACCGAGGTGTGCGCCAGCGGCTGGAACACGATGCGGTAGAGAAACAGCCCGATCGCCGCGACGATCAGCAGCGACAGCGCGATATTGACCGCGATCGGCGTGTTCTGGCCGGCGAGCCGGGATGTCAGGGCGTAGATCGCCACCGGCAGCAGGATATTGATCGCGAAGGCGCGCCCGACCGGGCGCCATTGCAGCGACCGGCGGCCGGCGAACAGATCGAGGCCGAACGCCACCACGCCCATCGCCACCGCAAGCTGCGCAGTGCCCGGCATGTTGCCCGTCGACAGCGTGGCATAGGTCAGCGCGCCGAAGGTGACGAACTCGCCCTGCGGAATCAGGATGACGCGGGTGACGGCGAACACCAGCACCAGCGCGAGGCCGAGCAATGCGTAAATCGCGCCGTTGGTGATGCCGTCCTGCACCAGGAACAGCATGATGGTCGTGTTCAAGACCGGGCGCTCCCCCATCACGCGTCGGGCCGGCCGCGGGCTTGAGCGACCGCTGACCGTCAAATAACAGCAGTTGAAATGCCCCGCCGATATTCGATATAATGCATAACAATTATCAAATATAACTTCAAGGCCCGTCCACTGTGTCAGGGTCTTGCGTGAACCTACCGGGATTGCGAGCCTTGAGCGATGACTGTTTCCAAGACCGCCGCGGTCGATGCCGCCAAGCCGTCCCGCCCCGCCCGCAAGGAACCTCCCGAGGTTTCAGCAGATGACGCGGCGCTGCAGCTCGGCGAATTGTCCGAGCTGCTGGGCTATACGCTCAAGCGCGCGCAGCTGCGGGTCTTCGAGGACTTTCTGCGCTGCGTGGCGCCGCTGCAGCTGACGCCGGCGCAGTTCTCGGTGCTGTTGCTGCTCGACCGCAATCCCGGCCGCAACCAGACCGAGATCGCCAATACGCTCGGCATTCTCCGGCCGAATTTCGTGGCGATGCTCGACGGCCTCGAGAGCCGCGACCTGTGCACGCGGGTCCGTTCGACCAACGACCGCCGTTCCCACATCCTGATGCTGACCGACAAGGGCCGGGCGGTGCTGGTGCGCGCCAAGAAGCTCGTCGCCACCAAGCACGAAGCGCGGCTCAACGAATTGCTCGGCCCCGCCAACCGCGCCGCGCTGCTGGATATGCTGGCGACGATCGCGCGGGAATTTTGATCTTGTCATTCCGGGGCGGCGCGAAGCGCCGAACCTCAGATGTGCAATTGCACATCGGGGAATCTCGAGATTCCGGGTTCGCGCTAACGCGCGCCCCGGAATGACGGTGCGTCAGTCCACCAGGATCACCCTGACGTCGTTGACATTGGTCAGCGTCGGGCCGGTCAGCAGCAGATCGCCGGTCGCGGTGAAGAACGAGGTGGCGTCGTTGTCGTCGAGACAGGCCTGGGCGTCGAGACCGAGCGACTTGATTTTTGCGAACGTGCTTTGATCGATGATCGCGCCGGCGGGATCGGTCGCGCTGCCGGCGCCGCCGTCGGCGCCGTCGGTATCGGCGGCCAGCGCCGAAATATCGGGCATGTCCTCGAGCAGGCCGGCCAGCGCCAGCGCATATTCCTGGTTGGGGCCGCCGCGACCCTGGCCGCGCACGGTGACGGTGAGTTCGCCGCCGGACAGGATCGCCAGGCGCTTGCCCTCGGCGCGCGCCCGCCGCGCGAGTCGCGCGTGGTCGGCGGCGACGCTGCGGGCCTCGCCCTCGAGGTCGGCGCCGAGGTCGACGATCGCGTAGCCGGCGTCCCGCGCCAGCCTGATCGCGGCGTCGAGCGAAGCCTTTGGTCGGGCGATCAATTCGAAATGCGCGCGGGCAAAGGCGGGATCGCCGGGCTTGCAGCTCTCGTTCCTGGCGTCATCGAGCGCTGCGCGGACCGCGTCGTCAACCGCGAGGTTGTATTTCGCGACCAGCGCGCGCGCATCCGCCAGCGTGGTCGGGTCCGGCACGGTCGGTCCCGATGCGATCGCGCTCGGGTCGTCGTGCGGAACGTCGGAGATCGCCAGCGTCACGATGTCGGCGCGCTTCCCGGCGCGCGCCAGCCGGCCGCCCTTGATCCGCGACAGATGCTTGCGCACGGTGTTGACCTCGCCGATCGGCGCGCCCGAGCGCAGCAGCGCGCGGGTCACCTGCTGCTTCTGCGCGAACGACACGCCTTCGACCGGGGCGATCCAGTTGGCGGAGCCGCCGCCGGACAGCAGCACCAGCAGCAGGTCGTCGGCACCGGCGCCCTGCGCCATTCGCAGGCTGTCCTCCGCGCCCTTCAGGCCAGCCTCGTCGGGCACCGGATGGCCGGCTTCGATCACCCTGATTTGTCGCGTCGGCACGCCGTGGCCGTGGCGGGTGGTGGCGATGCCGGTGAGTCGCGATGGCGGCAGTCCCAGTTCGTCGAGATAGTACCGCTCCGCCGCCGCGGCCATGGCGGCGGCGCCCTTGCCGGCGGCAAGGCAGATCACCCGGCCCTTCGGCGCCGGGCGCAGATGCCGCGCCAGCACGACGTCGGGATGCGCGGCGGCCACGGCGGCGTCGAAGATCGCGCGCAGGAGGGGGCGTCTGTCGGTCATCGTGTCACGGGATGCGGGTTGAAAACATGCGACGCCGGTTATCCATCCGTTTGGCGCAAAAGAAAACCCCCGCAGCGTGCTGCGGGGGTCGTTGCGTGAGCCGCGAAGGGCGGTGTTGGTGGCCGTCAGGTATCAGTTGGTGGAGTCGCCGCTCAGGACTTCGCCGAACCTTTCCCAGGCTTCGCCCTTGAACCTGATCAGCTGCACCTGCGAGATCGGAGCGAAGTCGGTGGCGCTGGTGTTGACCTTGATGCCGGGCAGCAGGCCGCCGAGTTCGAGGTTCTTGATGCTGGCCGCCTGCTTCATGACGTTCTCGCGGGTGAGATCGTCGCCGCACTGCTTCAGCACGTGCACGATGCCCTGCGCCACGGTGTAGCCGAACATGACAGAGGCATCGATCCGGTTGCCTTCAGGGAAGTACTTGGTGAGGAACTCGTCGAACGCCTTCATGCCGGCATCATCCTTCCACTGCGGATCGGACGTATCCTTCAGGTACTGCGACGAGATCAGGCCCTGGCTGGCGTCAAAGCCGGCCGGCTTGAGCACGCTGCCGATCGAACCCGAGACGTTGTTGAGGTAGTGAATCGGCTTCCAGCCGATTTCCGCGTTCTTCTTGATCGCCTGGGCGGCGAATTTCGGCGTGGTGATGTTGACAAACACGTCGGCGCCGGTCGATTTGAGCTTGACGATATGGGAGTCGATGGTCGGCTCCGAGACTTCGTAGCTTTCTTCCAGGACGATCATCGAAGCCGCCTTGGCGCCGAGCCCGTCCTTCAGGCCCTTCAGGTAATCCTTGCCGTAATCGTCGTTCTGATAGAGCACGCCGATCTTGGCGTTCGGATATTCCTTGAGAATGTGCTTGGCGTAGATCTGGGTTTCGCTCTGGTAGTTGGGCTGCCAGCCCATGGTCCAGGGGAAATTCTTCGGGTCGTTCCACTTGGTGGCGCCGGTGGCGACGAACAGCTGCGGCACCTTCTTCGAGTTCAGGTATTTCTGGATCGCCGTGTTCGACGGCGTGCCGAGCGGATTGAAGACGAACAGTACTTCGTCGCTCTCGACCAG
>JAYSPJ010000535.1:0-1926 GCA_043722155.1 Bradyrhizobium sp. | reverse complement strand
CACGCGGCTGTCCGGCAGCGCCCTGGAGAAGGTCTGGTAATTGTCGCGCACGACTTCGAGGTCGACGACGAGGCACGGCTCGACGTCCTGGCCCTCGTTACGGCGGCTGCGCAGGAATTCCTGGATACGTTCAGTCATAGTAGCACCCTCCCAAACGGCCCAGCGACGGGACACGTCCAAAAATGATCTCGGATCAAAGCGCTCCGGCCACTTCGCGCGATGGAGGCGCGACGGGGCCAAAAAGCTCAGACCGAATTGTGCTGCCGTGGATTGGTTGGGAAGGATCCCGCCCGCACACCTGGCAATGAAGGACAAGCCTCTTCGGTATTCGCGCCGGCTGATGGAAAGCCGGCAGAGACCAAAAAAGCCCGATCCGTCGTTGCTTTAAGTCGCGTCCCCCGTTGAGAACGAGGTGCGCCGGTTCGCCTCCGGCTGCCAGTCACGGTTGCAAGGATCGAAGAGACCTTCAACGGCATCCCTTGAGAGAGATGCTGGACTCTCAAATCTCGCGACTTGAGCGACCCTCGGTTCTTCGTCCCTTGGCGGCTGTCCGGCCTCTTGTCCGGATACCTACCGACTGACACACGACCACAGGCACGTGCGAAATTGGGCAAGAGTGCAAATAGGTGTTTTGACCCTGCTTCGCAACAGTTTTTTTAGGCTGGGGACAAATTTGCCTAACATCTGCTTGCAGTGTTGCTCTCAGCGCGCACCAGCGGCGGTGAAAGTGAACAGACGTTAAGTTTTCTTAAGGGTGTGCAAGTATTTTCACGGGGCGCCGCGCGCGGCTTTGTTGCGCAGCCGACTTTAGGCGCGGCGTGTGAACGGCTCGACGCGCTGCGCGGCGCGGATGAACGCCACCATGATGAAGACGCCGATCGCGAACAGCACCGCCTGCAGGATGTGCGCGCCGGTGTCGTCGAGTCCGAACAGGATCGCGAGCGCCCAGCCGCCGGCGAACGCGGCGCCGAACACCTCGGCGCCGATCAGAATCGCAGCGCTGATGACGGTGACGACGCTGGGCCAGATGATCCGGCGGAGAGCGGTCGGGGAGGGCTGCGCGTTCATGGGTCCAGTGTCCTGTTGCGGGCGCAATCTCTATGAAAAGGCCCCCGCTATCAAGCGTAAAAGGCCTAAAAAAGCCGTATCGCGTGCTATAGGCTGCTCCATTCAATCGCGACCAAAACGGGAAATCTCGATGTCGGAAAGCTCGGAAATGGCGGCCGCTTCGCAGGCCCAGGCAAACCCGCTTCTGAAGGCCTGGCAGACGCCGTTCGAGACCCCGCCATTCCCCGAGATCGCGCCGGAGCACTTCCTGCCGGCCTTCGAACAGGCCTTCGCCGATCACGCGGCCGAGATCACCGCGATCGAGCACGATCCCGCAGCACCCGATTTCGCCAACACCATCACGGCGCTGGAGCGCTCCGGAAAACTGCTCTCCAGGGTGGCGGCGGTGTTCTACGACCTGGTGTCGGCGCACTCCAACCCGGCGCTGCTCGAGATCGACAAGGAAGTGTCGCTGCGGATGGCGCGGCACTGGAACCCGATCATGATGAACGCGGTGCTGTTCGGCCGCATCGCGCTGTTGCACGACAACCGCGCCAGCCTCGGGCTATCAGGCGAGCAGACGCGGCTGCTGGAGCGCACCTATACCCGCTTCCACCGCGCCGGCGCCGGGCTGAACGAGGGCGCCAAGAAGCGGATGGCGGAGATCAACGAGCGGCTGGCCCATCTCGGCACCGCCTTCAGCCACCATCTGCTCGGCGACGAGCAGGACTGGTTCATGGAGCTCGGCGAGGCCGACCGCGCCGGTCTTTCGGACAGTTTCATCGCCGCGGCGAAGGCCGCGGCCGAGGAGCGCGGCATGGCCGGCAAGGCGGTCATGACGCTGTCGCGCTCCTTCGTCGAGCCGTTCCTGAAGAGCTC
>JAYSPJ010000534.1:0-2744 GCA_043722155.1 Bradyrhizobium sp. | reverse complement strand
AACCGGGCCAGGGAATCGGGCTCGCCCACGTCCGGGCCCTGGTGCGGCGGCTCGGGGGAACCATGTCGGTGTCGTCGGAACTTAACAACGGCAGCACCTTCACCATCACGCTGCCCATCAAATGGACAGCCAGTAACCGGAACAGAGACGCATGAACAAGCCAGTCACCATCATCATGATCGAGGACGACGAGGGACACGCCCGTCTGATCGAGCGCAATATCCGCCGCTCCGGCGTCAACAACGCTATCGTGCCGTTCACCAACGGTACAGATGCGGTGAAGTACCTGTTCGGCAGCGACGGCAGCGGCCTCGATCACAAGGGCAATGCGCTGCTGATATTGCTCGATCTGAATTTGCCCGACATGACCGGCATCGACATCTTGCGGCGGGTCAAGGAAAATACCCATCTCAAATGCGCGCCGGTCGTGGTCCTCACCACCACGGACGACTCCCACGAGATCAAGCGCTGCTACGAACTCGGCGCCAACGTCTACATCACCAAGCCGGTGAACTACGAAAGCTTCGCCAACGCCATTCGCCAGCTCGGGCTGTTCTTCTCCGTCATTCAGGTACCACCAGCCGCCATATGACCGCGCCCATGCCCACACTGCTTTATATCGACGACGACGCGGCGCTGGCCCGGCTGGTCGACCGCGGGCTGACGCGGCTCGGCTTCAAGGTGGTCCATGCCACGGGCGGCGCGCAGGGGCTCGGCCGGCTGCAGCAGGGCGGCATCGACGTCATAGCGCTCGATCAGTACATGCCCGGCCTCGACGGCCTCGAGACGCTGGAGCTGATCCTGGCGATCCCGAATGCGCCGCCGGTGGTGTTCGTCACCGCTTCGCAGGATTCCGCGATCGCCGTCACCGCGCTGAAGGCCGGCGCCGTCGATTATCTGGTCAAGGACGTCCAGGGCGATTTCATCCCCCTGCTCCATGTCGCCGTCGACGGCGCCATCAGGCAGGCGATGGTTCGCAAGGCCCGCGATGAGGCCGAGGCCGAGGTCCACGCCTCGCGCGATCGCTATGCCGCGCTCGCCGCCGAACGCGAGGTGTTGCTGCGCGAGGTCAACCATCGCGTCGGCAACTCTCTGCAGATCATCGCCTCGCTCTTGCACCTGCAGGCCAATTCGAGCAGCCAGGACGACGTCAAGGCGGCGCTGACCAATGCGATGGGTCGGGTCGCCGCGGTGGCGCAGGTGCACCGCCGGCTTTACACCTCGCACGATCTCAAGAGCGTGCTCTTGAACCAGTATCTCGAGGCCCTGCTCGAGGACCTCCGAAGGTCCGCCGAGGGCAACAAGATGTCGCGGCTGACCTTGAAGGCCGAGCCGGTCGAGATCGATCCCGATCGCGCGGTGGCGATCGGCATCATCGTCAACGAGCTGGTGATGAACGCGGTGAAGTACGCCTACCCCGATGGCGCCGGGCCGATCCATGTCACCCTCGACGCCGATGGCGACGATCTCGCGCTGGCAATTTGCGACGACGGCGTCGGGCTCAACGTCAAGACCGACCCGCGCTCCACCGGCATGGGACAGCGCATCGTCTCCGCGATGGCTTCAAAACTCGAAGCCGACGTCGAGCGCGATCCCGGCCACACCGGCACCCGGATCGTGCTGCGGTTTCGCCGCGTCAACAAGCCCGCGACAAAACCCGGCTGCGCCGCCACGAGCTAGCCTCACCTGCCCTCGGCCTGCTATCCTGCCGGCCATGACGTCGCGCGACTCCGCCTCCTCCGACATCACGCCCGAAGTGCTGCTGCGCGCCTATGCCTGCGGCATCTTTCCGATGGCCGAGAGCGCCGACGATCCGACCCTGTTCTGGGTCGAGCCGGAAATGCGCGGCGTCATTCCGCTCGACGGCTTTCGCGTCGCCTCGCGTCTGGCGCGCACCGTGCGCTCCGACGCCTTCACCGTCACGGTCAACACCGCTTTCAAGGCGGTGATCGCAGGCTGCGCCGCGCCGCAAGCAGGCCGCGACGACACCTGGATCAACGGGCGGATCCGCGATCTCTATGTCGGGCTGCACGGGCTCGGGCACTGCCACAGCGTCGAGGTCTGGCAGAATGACGACCTGGTCGGCGGCTTGTACGGCGTCAGCCTCGGCCGCGCGTTTTTCGGCGAGAGCATGTTTCATCGCACCCGTGACGCCTCCAAGGTGGCGCTGGTGCATCTGGTGGCGCGGCTGATCGCGGGCGGTTTCGAGCTGCTCGACACCCAATATGTCACCGAGCATTTGCGCAGCTTCGGCGCGGTCGAGATTCCCAGGCGGCGCTACACCGCGCTGCTCGACAAGGCGATCAAGGGCGCTGCCGCCGATTTTGCGAGGTTGCCGGTCGATCACCCCGTCAGCGGCGCAAGGGCGCTGGAGATCATCGCCGAGCGTGGTTGACCGGTGCCGGTCTGGCTACCTGAAAATCCCGAACAGGCCGCCGGGCTGCTGTTGCGGCGGTGGAGGCGGTGGCGGTGGCGGCGGTTGCTGCTGGAATTGCGGCTGTGGCGGCGGCCCCGAACGCGGAACCGCCTGCTTCTGCGGCGGCGGGCGCTTCTGGGCGGCCGGCGCGGGTTTTGGCGGCTCGGGCGGCGCCGCGGTCACGATGGTGGTTTCCGGGCCTTTGCAGTCGGTCAGCCAGATATCGTAGATCGGATGCTCGACGCCGTGCAGACCGGGACTCGCCGCGTACATCCAGCCGGAAAAGATCCGCTTCACCTCGCCCTGCAGCGTGATCTCGTCGACCTCG
>JAYSPJ010000533.1:0-2688 GCA_043722155.1 Bradyrhizobium sp. | reverse complement strand
CATGAGGCATTATCTCAAAGCCTGCCGGAAACGTCCTTCTGCACCCGGTTGGCCATCTCGATCAGCCGCTTCCATACCCGCTCCAGAAACGACATCATGCGGTCGAGGTCGCGGTCGCTCGGCAGCGGGATCTCGATCTTGCGCTCGCCTTCGGCCACTTTCGGGTCGGGCTTCAGCGAGTCGGTCTTGGGTAATATTTCCTTGGGCAACGCGTCGTCGATCTTGCCAGTGACAACGGGCTCGCGCGCCGACAGCTGGGCTTTCAGTCTTGCATTGTCGGCCTGCAACCGGCCGATTTCCGCATCCAGCGCCGCGCGTTCGTCGGGCACGGCGTAGCAGGCCCAGCCGGCGCCGCTGTTGCTGCTGCAGGTCGAAACCGCGCCGGTCCTGGTGTCGAGCCTGATCACGCCGTCGGCGACCGGCGATATGGAGTAGCGGCCGTTCTCGGCGTCCGGCATCGATTGCGCGACGGCGGCGCCGGGCCCACCAAGGGGAACGGCGAGGCAGAAAATCGCCGCGGTGACCGCAATTGCTGTGGAGAACTTCGAGGGCGATGTCGCTGTGCGCATGGGGTCGCTCCGCCTCAAGACCGATAGACCGTCGCTATTGGCAGCCCTGATCCTACACCTGCGACCTATAGGGTGCGCGGCCGGATTTCAACGCGTCGGCGAGCAATTCGATCCGGTCCTGTCCCCAGAATACCTCGCCGTCCAGCACATAGACCGGCGATCCGAACACGTCGGCCGCCAGCGCATCCTGGCGGTTTTGCTCATAGGCCGCGCTGATCTCGTCGGATCCCGAACGCTCGACCAGTTGCCTGCCGGGAAGCCCCGAATCGTCGGCGAGTTTTATCAAGGTCGCCGGATCGGTCAGATTGAGCTGGCCTTCCCACACGGCCGCGAAAGCCCGCCGCAGATATGGATCGGGATCGTGGCCGGCCTCGATCGCCGCGATCGCCACGCCATCGGCGAGCCGCGCGTTGAACGGCCAGTTCGCCGGCTGCAAATGGAAATTCAGGCCGCGCTTGTCGCGCCAGCGCTGCAGTTCGACCATCCGATAGCGCTGCCGCACCGGATGACGCTTCATTAACGGCAGGCCGCCGGTCTCCGAAAACAGATCGACCAGCACCACCGGTTTGTGATTCACCTTGAGATCGTAGGTATTTGCGACTTCCCGGAAAAATTTGTGCCCGATATAGGCCCACGGGGACTGGAACGAAAAATAGTAATCGACCTGACGCGGCATGCGGTCTCCCGGTGGAAATGGCTGTCAGCGGCCATCCCAACAGACCCGCCGGTGCCGTGCAAGATCGGCCAAGGTCAGCCGAGATCGGGGTTAGCTGTTGCAGTGCGGCGAGGGCTCGGCCGCCGATCCCGCGCTGGTTGAATAAACCGATATAAATCAATGCACTAACTGGTTACGACGCAATCTTGACTTGGTTAGGTGCGGTCAGTATGGTCCGCGCGGCTTTTGAGGGTGACGGGGCGTTATTTCCATCCACCGCAGGTTCGTTTGGGCTCCACAGCATGGCTGAAGGCACGAACGGCGAGGGAAATGGAAGTCACGATAAATCGTCCGACGAAGCTGCGCTTTCCGCAAGGCTCGGAAGTCTGGATCACCGGTTGTCCGAAATTCGGGGCAGCCGCAAAATCGGGACTGACCCGTCCGGAAACGAGCAGGTCGAGGCTCAGGCCAGGGCATCCGCCATGGCCATGGGGCTTCGCCTCTCCTCCGAACTGGTTGCCGGTGTTCTTGTCGGAGCGGGTCTCGGCTGGGGTTTCGATCGCCTGCTGTCGACTTCGCCCTGGGGCCTCATCGTATTCTTGCTGCTTGGCTTTACCGCCGGCGTCATCAATGTGATGCGGACCGCGGGCGTGATGGCGAAGCAGTCTGAACGGCTCTGACGCTGGCATCGCGAAGCGCCACCGAACGTCCGACGCGATCCGCGAGATCGCGAAACCGATAGACTGAGAGACGCATGGCCGCCGATCCAATTCACCAGTTCGAGATCACCAAGCTCTTCACCATCGGTCACATCGGCGGACACGAAATCGCGTTCACCAATTCGTCGGCCTACATGTTCCTGTCGGTGGCGGTAATCTCGCTGCTGATGCTCGGCACCGGCCGGCAGCTGATCCCGGGCCGCATGCAGTCGGTGGCCGAACTGAGCTACGAATTCGTGGCCAGCACGATCAGAAGCACCGCCGGCTCGGAAGGCATGAAGTTCTTCCCGCTGATCTTCTCGCTGTTCATGTTCATCATGATTTCGAACTTCATCGGCATCATTCCATACACCTTCACTGTTTCAAGCCATCTGATAGTCACCGTGGCGCTGGCGCTGGTGGTGTTCTTCACCGTGTTGTTTTATGGCCTCTACAAGAACGGCTTGAAATTCTTCAAGATATTCGTGCCTTCGGGTGTTCCGATCGCGATCCTGCCGCTGGTGATGTTCATCGAGGTCCTGTCATTCTTCCTGCGACCGGTATCGCATTCGGTACGACTTTTTGCCAACATGCTGGCAGGCCACATCGCGCTGAAAGTGTTCGCGAGCTTCATCGCCATGCTCGGCGCCTTCGGGGTTCTCGGCTGGGCCGGCGCCGTGTTGCCGCTCGGCCTGACCATGGCGCTGACCGCGCTTGAGCTTCTGGTCGCTTTCCTGCAGGCTTACGTCTTCGCCATCCTCACCTG
>JAYSPJ010000532.1:0-2661 GCA_043722155.1 Bradyrhizobium sp. | reverse complement strand
CGATCATCGCGCAGCAGGCGGCAAGCCTCACCGTATTCCAGCGCACGGCGACATGGTCCGTGCCGGCGCGCAACGAAAGCCTGACGCCGGAATATCTGCGAGCGGCCAAGGCCGAATATCCGGCGCTGCGGGCAAAGGCGCGCGGACGCCCGACCGGCTTCTATTTTCCTTTCAACATGAAGCCGGCGCTGGAGGCTGCGCCCGAAGAGCGCGAACGGCTGTACGAGGAAGCCTGGGCCCGCGGCGGCCTGCCGTTCCTCGGCGCCTTCGGGGATCTGCTGTTCGAGAAAGCCGCCAACGACACCATCGCCGATTTCGCCCGCCGCAAGATCCGCAAGCTGGTGAAGGACCCGGTCACGGCCGACTTGCTTTCTCCGGACAACGTGTTCGGCTGCAAACGGCTCTGTGTCGATACCGCTTACTTCGAGACCTACAATTTGCCGCACGTCAAACTGGTCGACGTCTCGAAGACACCGATCGAGCGCTTCACCGCCGATGGCATCGAGGTCAATGGCGTCGAATATCCACTGGACGCCGTGGTCTGCGCCACCGGCTTTGCCGCCATGACGGGATCGTTCGACAAGATCAGCATTACCGGCCGCAATGGTTTGACGCTGGCCGAGAAATGGCGGGCGGGCCCGCGCGCCTATCTCGGAATCGCTTCGGTTGGCTTCCCAAATCTGTTCACGATCACCGGCCCCGGCAGCCCTTCGGTGCTGGCCAGCATGATTCAGGCGATCGAGCAGCATGTCGACTGGATGGCGGACTGCATGGCCCACATGCGCGACGTCGGGGCAGCTACCATCGAGCCGATCCAGCAGGATGAGGACGCCTGGGTCGAGCACGTCACCGACGTGTCGACGGTGTCGCTGCGGTCGACCTGCAGTTCCTGGTATGTCGGCACCAACATCCCCGGCCGGCCGCGGGTCTTCATGCCCTATATCGGCGGCTTCCCGGTCTATGTGCAGAAATGCAACGAGGTGATGAGCCGCGGCTTCGAAGGTTTTGTCATCGAAGGCGCGCCGGCCAGCAACGCCGAGCCGAAGGTACGCTTGACCGAGCGCTGGCGGGTGCCGATCGATATCGACGTCATCTCACCGGCGGCGGTGGCGGCGCGGCGGGTGCCGGTGGTGTGAGCGGAATCACCGCTCAGATCCGTGGCAGAGAGGGAGGGAGGGAGCAAGTTCGAACCGGCCCGCCATCTGCGCAACGCGGAAAGGGTCTTACTTCGCCTCGCTCGCCTTGATTCCCGAGCTTTCAACGAGCTTCGCCACCCGTGGCAGGTCGGCGGCAAACAGGCGCGCGTGCGCCTCGGGCGTCAACTCGCTATCGGGGAATGGCAAGGTTCCAAGCTGCGTCAGCTTCTCCAGCAGGCCTGGATCAGACAAGGCCTTGCGGAGCGCCGAATTCAGCGCGCTGATGGTCTCCCTGGGCGTGCCCTTCGCCACGTAGAGCCCGTGCCACATCGTGTAGCTGACCTCGGGCATGCCGAGCTCGGCGGTAGTCGGCACGTCCTTCAACTGTTCAAGCCGTTTTGACGACGTAATGGCGATGCCGTGAAGTGTGCCGGCCTGAATCTGCGGCAGCGCGTTGGTCACCTGATCCCACAGCAGATCGATCTGCCCCGCCAGGAGATCGCCGATGGCCGGACCTGACCCGCGATAAGCCACTACTGTCGGTTTGAAGCCGAGCACATTGCCCATCATCACGGCGCACAGGTGACTGTTGGTCCCGACACCACCGTGCGCGAAGTTCGCCTTGTCGCCCTGCGCCTTGATCCAGTCGACGAAATCCTTCGGTCCCGCGCCGGGAATCGACTTGCGGCCGACCAGGACCATCGGTGCGTTGTTGACGAGGCCGACCGGTTCAAATGCGGTTTTGGTGTCATACCGCAGGTTGGTGAACAGGCTGGGCGCCGCGAGCAGCGCGACGTGATTGATCAGGACCGTGGAGCCATCAGGCGCCGATCGGGCAACACGATCATTGGCCAGCGTGCTGCCGCCTCCGACCACGTTCTCGATGATGACGGTCTGGCCGAGTGTGCCCGACATCCGCTCGCCAATGAGGCGTGCGACAGTGTCCGTGCCGCCGCCGGCCGCATAGGGAACCACCAGCGTCACAGTCCTGACGAGGGATTGTGCGTGGACTTGCGCCGAAAGCGCGGCAAGCAAGAGGCAAAAGCCCATAACCGCGAGTCTAAAAAGCCGATTGATCACGACGGCGTCCCCCCAGAGTCTTTCTTTTGTTATCGTGCCGCATTGTTGCGGACGTGCGCTCGTTCGCGAAGCCACGCCGCAGCAAAAAATGGGCACCGCATGATTTCGGATCATGCTGATTGCAGATCTGTAAATCAAGAACAAAGCTCGCGTAGCCCGCATGAGTGCAGCGACATCCGGGTTTCGTTGCGTCGCCGATCCCGCCTGTCGCTGCGCTCTCGTGCGGGTACGCGAAGGGCGTGGCGGAGGGAGCGGGACTGGAGTCTAACCTGCTCCGGCCAGACTTTTTTAAGATTGTATTTATTTTTTACACAAACTTCGGTTGTTATGCTTCGTGCTTGCTGCTTTAGAGCGGTTTTCGGTTGATGTGAATCGGAACAGTAAGGGGGTTCCCAAAGGGGCGCAAATCAGATTCGGGTTGCTTTGACAGCAACAGCGAGATCTT
>JAYSPJ010000531.1:0-5259 GCA_043722155.1 Bradyrhizobium sp. | reverse complement strand
ATCCTCGGCACCTCGCCCGACGCCATCGACCTCGCCGAGGACCGCGACCGCTTCAAGCGCGTGCTCGACAAGCTCAGGCTGAAGCAGCCGAAGAACGGCATCGCCTATTCGGTCGAGCAGGCGCGGCTGGTGGCGGCCGATCTCGGCCTGCCGCTGGTGGTGCGTCCGTCCTACGTGCTCGGCGGCCGCGCCATGCAGATCATCCGCGAGGAGAACCAGCTCAGCGATTACCTGCTCGGCACCTTGCCGGAACTGGTGCCAGGCGACGTCAAGGCGCGCTATCCGAACGACAAGACCGGCCAGATCAATACCGTGCTCGGCACCAATCCGCTGCTGTTCGACCGCTATCTGTCCGACGCCATCGAGATCGACGTCGACTGCCTGTGCGACGGCAAGGACACCTTCATCGTCGGCATCATGGAGCATATCGAGGAAGCCGGCATTCACTCCGGCGATTCCGCCTGCTCGCTGCCGCCGCATTCGCTCGACGCCCAGATGATCGCCGAGCTGGAGCGGCAGACCCGCGAGCTCGCGCTCGGCCTCGACGTGGTCGGATTGATGAACGTGCAATACGCCATCAAGGACGGCGACATCTACGTGCTCGAGGTCAATCCGCGGGCGTCGCGCACCGTGCCGTTCGTCGCCAAGGTGATGGGCATGCCGGTGGCGAAGATCGCCGCGAGAATCATGGCCGGCGAGAAGCTCGTGGATTTCAATCTGCAGAAGCGCAAGCTCGGCCATGTCGGGGTCAAGGAATCGGTATTCCCGTTCGCCCGCTTCCCCGGCGTCGATACCGTGCTCGGCCCGGAGATGCGATCGACCGGCGAGGTGATGGGCATCGACCGCTCGTTCGAGGTCGCCTTCGCCAAGAGCCAGCTCGGCGGCGGCACCCGCGTGCCGCGCAAGGGCACCGTGTTCGTCTCGGTCCGCGAGATCGACAAGGTCAGGATCCTGGACGCGGTGCGGCTGTTATTCTCGCTTGGCTTCAAGGTGATGGCCACCTCGGGCACCCAGCGCTTTCTCGCCGACAGCGGGGTGCCGACCGAAAAGGTTAACAAGGTGCTGGAGGGGCGGCCGCATATCGTCGACGCCATCATGAACGGCGACATCCAGCTGGTCTTCAACACTACCGAAGGACCGCAGGCGCTGGCCGATAGCCGCTCGCTGCGGCGCGCTGCCCTCTTGCATAAAGTGCCATATTACACCACTCTTTCAGGTGCCGTGGCGGCTGCGCAGGGCATCCGCGCCTATCTGGGCGGAGACCTTGAGGTCCGCACGCTGCAGAGTTACTTTTCTTCCGAAAACTGATCAGCGGCCGGGCTGCCCGCCCGCCGGTTGATCGGCAATAAAGCCGGCATGGCCTGGAACTCACCGGCCATGTGGATGTTCTGTTACGGCGCTTGGCCGCCCGGAGTTGCAAGGAAACTGCAAGACCCGGCGCGCTGCGTTTTTGAGCCGGAAAGCCGATATCTGAAAAACGTCTCGTGCGCGCTGCCCCGCCCGCACGATTGAAGGACAAGAGAGATGATTGAAAAGGTACCGATGACCGCTGGCGGCTATGCCGCCCTCGAGGTCGAGTTGAAGCAGCGCCAGTCGGTGGACCGTCCGCGGATCATCGAGCACATCGCCGAGGCGCGCTCGCATGGCGACCTTTCGGAGAACGCGGAGTATCACGCCGCCAAGGAAGAGCAGTCCCACAACGAGGGCCGGATCGCCGAGCTGGAGGACAAGCTGGCGCGCGCCGATATCATCGACATCTCCAAACTGTCCGGCGACACCATCAAATTCGGCGCCACCGTCACGCTGGTCGACGAGGACACCGAGAAGAAGGCGGTGTGGCAGATCGTCGGCGAGCCGGAAGCCGATGCCAAGAAGGGCCGCATCTCCATCACCTCGCCGCTGGCACGCGCGCTGATCGGCAAGAAGAAGGGCGCGTCGGTGGAAGTCGTCGCCCCCGGCGGCGCCAAGGCCTACGAAATCACCAAGGTCGAGTGGCGCTGATCGCGCCGAGCCCACGCTCCCGAATTTCTGCAAGCATGAAAAAGGCCGGGATATCGCCCGGCCTTTTTCATGGGCGGTCTGACGCACCGCGTCATGACCGGGGTCTGGCGCCCGTCGCGACAACGCGCCGCAACAACACTGCGCCGACAGCATTATTCCGATGCTGCTTTGCGAAGAACCGAAAAATTCGTGGTGAAGACCGGCTTTCCCTCGACGCCGCGACGCGATACGAATTGGTCGCACTAATACTTGGGGGGAGATCAAATGAATGAAAATTTTCTGGTTGCGTACCGGCCTCAGCTTCTGAGTCTGTTTCGCATCATGACCGGGTTGCTGTTGTTTCAGTTCGGCGTCGCGAAAATTCTGAAATTTCCGACCGGTACGATGTTCGAAAAAGCCGAGTTGATGTCACTCATCGGCGCCGCCGGCACGCTTGAACTGGTTCTGGGCGCCCTTCTGTTCGTCGGGCTGTTTTCGCGGATTGCGGCGTTCATCCTGTCGGGCGAAATGGCGTTCGCATATTTCATCGGCCATATGTTCAAGACCGGATCGCCGGTATGGCATCCGCTTTTCAACGGCGGTACGGCCGCGGCTCTGTTCTGCTTCGCATGTCTTTATCTTGCTGCAGCCGGTCCCGGCCCGTGGAGCCTCGATGCGATACTGCGCAAGAAGAGCTGAAAGCGTCACGCTCAACACAAATCGTCATTCCGGGATGGTCCGAAGGACCAGACCTCAGGTGCGCAATTGCGCACCGGGGAATCTCGAGATTCCGGGTTCGCGCTAACGCGCGCCCCGGAATGAATCGCAACTAGCCCGGCACTTTCAGCTCCAGCGGCACCGCGGCCTCGTATTTCGAGTTGTGCAGCACCAGCGAGGTCCTGACGTTGCGCACATGCGGCGCCGCAGTCAGGTGGGTGACGAAATCCTGGAACGTCGCCATGTCGGGCGCGACGCATTTCAGGATGAAATCGACCTCGCCCGACAGCATCCAGCATTCCCGCACCAGCGGCTCGGCACGCACGAACTCCTCGAAGGCGCGCAGATCGGCATCGGTCTGGCTGGACAGGTGCACCGACGCGAACACCGTGACGTCGAAACCGAGCCGGCGTGGATCCAGTAATCCGCGATAACCCTGGATATAGCCGGCTTCCTCGAGCGTCCGGACCCGGCGCAGGCAAGGCGGCGGTGAAATGCCGACGCGTTTGGCCAGCTCGACATTGGTGATTCGGCCGTCGGCCTGGATTTCGGCGAGGATTTTGAGGTCGATCTCGTCAAGATTCTTCGACACGCGTTGTCCAGGTCCTGGCTGAGGGGGCTTGCGGGGATGGGTACCGGTAACACTCTTAGCGCAGCTCACACGACTTGCGCAATTTTATTGCGCGTGCGGTGCGCCATTCTTCCACCTCACGGGGAAAATTCGCGTATATGGATTGCAATTCTTGCATAGCTTGCCAGATGTCCTATCTTGGATTTGACACTTTCAGCGCCGCCGCGATGCCTATCCGGGCGCATTCCGCTCACGCGCTGGCCAAATCCCCTTAAGAGAGGGACCTGCCTCTATGCCTGCCCCGATCCATGCCAAGGTCGTTATCATCGGTTCCGGCCCGGCCGGCTACACCGCGGCGATCTACGCCGCGCGCGCGATGCTTGAACCGGTGCTGATCCAGGGCATGCAGCCCGGCGGCCAGCTCACCATCACCACCGACGTGGAGAACTATCCGGGGTTTGCGGATGTGATCCAGGGTCCGTGGCTGATGGAGCAGATGGAAAAACAGGCGGCCCATGTCGGCACCAAAATGGTCACCGATCTCGTCACCAAACTCGAACTGGCGCAGCGGCCGTTCCGCCTGACCTGCGACAGCGGCGACGTATATCTCGCCGAAACGGTCATTCTCGCCACCGGCGCGCAGGCGCGCTGGCTCGGCACGCCGTCGGAAGAAAAGTTCAAGGGTTTTGGCGTCTCGGCGTGCGCGACCTGCGATGGATTTTTCTATCGCGGCAAGCAGGTCATCGTGGTCGGCGGCGGCAACACCGCGGTCGAGGAAGCGCTGTTCCTCACCAACTTCGCGTCGCAAGTGACGGTCGTGCATCGTCGCGATCATTTCCGCGCCGAGCGCATCCTGCAGGATCGCCTGTTCAAGCACCCCAAGATCAAGGTGGTGTGGGACTCTGCCATCGACGAGATCTGCGGCACCGATAACCCGGGCAAGGTCACTCATGTCAGGCTCGAGAATGTCAAAACCGGCACGCTGACCGAGTTGCCGGCCGACGGCGTCTTCATCGCAATCGGACATGCGCCGGCGACCGAACTGGTCCTCGGCCAGATCAAGCTGAAACCGTCGGGATATGTCGAGGTGGCGCCGAACTCGACCGCGACCTCGGTGCCCGGACTGTTCGCCGCCGGCGACGTCGCCGACGAAACCTGGCGGCAGGCGGTCACTGCCGCCGGCCTCGGCTGCATGGCCGCGCTTGAGGCCGAACGTTTTCTCGCTCTGCGCGCCAGCGATCGCGCGGCGGCGGAATAACCATGCCACGAGCTCGAACCCGCGACGGATTTACCGATATGGATTGGGATAAACTGAAGGTGTTTCACGCGGCGGCGGAAGCGGGCAGCTTCACGCATGCCGGCGAGCAGCTCGGGCTGTCGCAATCGGCCGTCTCCCGGCAGGTCAGCGCGCTGGAGCAGGAGCTCTCGGTGTCGCTGTTCCACCGCCATGCGCGTGGCCTGATCCTCACCGAGCAGGGCGACCTGCTGTTTCGCACCGCGCATGACGTGTTCATGCAGCTGCAGGCGGCGCGCGCCAAGCTCACCGACAGCCGCGAGCGGCCGAGCGGCGACCTCAAGATCACCACCACCCCGGGCGTCGGCATCAACTGGCTGATTCCGCGGCTCGGTGAATTCACCGCACTTTATCCGGAGATCCGGATCACGCTGATCGTCACCGACGAGGAACTCGATCTGTCGATGCGCGAGGCCGACGTGGCGATCCGCACCCGCAAACCGACGCAGCCAGACCTGATCCAGCGCAAGCTGTTCGCGATGGGCTTCCACGCCTACTGCTCGCCGGAATACATCAAGCACTTCGGCACCCCGCGCACCCTCGACGAGCTCGATGCGCATCGCATCATCACGCTGGCCGATGGCCAGGTCGCGCCGCATTTGCAGAACCGCAACTGGCTGATCGAGGCCGGCCGCAACGGCTCCGGTCCGCGCGAAAGCTATTTCAGGGTCAACAACATTCTCGGTCTGGTGCGCGC
>JAYSPJ010000530.1:0-5733 GCA_043722155.1 Bradyrhizobium sp. | reverse complement strand
CGAGCGCCGGAACGAATAGAACACGTCGCTGTCGAGGGCGCGTCGAAGCCAGCTGCTGCCGGCATGCGGCCGCGGCGCGCTCGGTTCGGCTGGATGCGGCACGACGGCGTCTGTCATCAAGGGGATCTCGGGTTCAGGCCGGGCGGCGGAGGGTTGAGCGCAGGCGCGGATCGACGACAGTATAGAGAATATCGACCACGAGGTTGATGGTGACGAAGATCAGGGACACCATCAGGAGGTAGGCGGCCATGATCGGGATATCGACGTTTTGCACGGCTTGTACGAACAATAGTCCCATGCCCGGCCACTGGAAGACGGTTTCGGTAATGATTGCGAATGCAATAACCGAGCCAAATTGCAGGCCGGCGACGGTAATCACGGGCACCAGCGTGTTCCTGAGCGCGTGACCGAAATGGATCGCCCGCGTCGTCAAGCCGCGCGCCCGCGCGAAGCGGATGTAATCGGTGCGCAGCACCTCGAGCATCTCGGCCCGCACCAGCCGCATGATCAATGTCATCTGGAACAGGCCGAGCGTGACCGACGGCATGATCAGAGCCTTGAGGCCGGAGACCGTGAGCAGGCCGGTGGTCCACCAGCCGAACCGGACCACGTCGCCGCGGCCGAACGACGGCAGCCAGCCCAGCACCACGGCGAACAGGTAGATCAGGAGAATGCCGATCAGGAAGGTCGGCAGCGAAATTCCGATCAGCGACACCGCCTGGAATATCCTGGCGAGAAACGTGTCGCGTTTCAGCGCCGAATAGACCCCCATCAGGATGCCGAACACCATCGCGAAAATGGTGGCGCAGGTGGCGAGTTCCAGCGTTGCCGGCATCCGCTCCATCAGCAGATTTGAGACCGGCTGGCGAAATTGATAGGAAACGCCGAATTTGAACTGCGCGGCGTTGGCGAAATAGCGGGCGAACTGCAACGGCACCGGATCGTCGAGCCCGAGCGACTTGCGCACGGCCTCGCGTTCGGCGGCCGGCGTATCCAGTGAGACGATCTGGTTGACCGGATCGCCGGCGAAGCGGAACATCGAGAACGAGATGATCCCGACCGCGATCATGACACCGATGGCCTGGATCGCCCGGCGAAGAGTGAAAGCGAGCATTTGATCCTTTCACTTCTCTCCTGATGTCGACGTCAGGCGGAAACGAAAAGTCCCGGGAGCGTGAAGCCACCGGGACTTGGCTATTGCGATCGCCTTATTCCTGCTTGTTCATCCAGTAAGGCAGAACCGCGTTGTCGGCGCGCTGCACCACCTTGACTTTTTTCGATGTACCCCAGGCCAGCGCCTGCTGATGCAGCGGGATATAGGCGAAATCCTTGGCCGCGATCTCGAACGCCTGCTTGATCAGCAAATCGCGTTTGGCGGTGTCCGACTCCTGCAGCACTTGGTCGGTAAGTTCATCCATCTTCTTGTTGCAGTAGCCGCCGAGGTTGGCCTCGCCGCGTGACGATTTCGGATCGTCGCGGCATCCCATGATGTCGTAGAGAACGTTGTGCGAGTCTGACGTGCCGGGAGTCCAGCCGAGCAGATAGAACGACGTCTGGTAACCGCCGGGCTTCAGCACCTTGGCGAAGTACTGCGCCTTCGGCTGCGCCAACAGGTTAATCTTGACGCCGATCCGGGCCAGCATGCCGACGATCGCCTGGCAGATCGCGGCGTCGTTGACGTAGCGGTCGTTGGGGCAATCCATCGTCACTTCGAAACCGTCGGGATAGCCGGCTTCGGTCAGCAGCTTCTTGGCGCCGTCGGGGTCGAATTTCGGTCGGGTAAAGTCCTTGGAAAGCGGGAACAGCTGGGGCGCGATCATCAACGCCGACGGCGTCGACAGGCCGCGCATCACGCGAGTCTTGATCAACTCGATGTCCACCGCCTTGAAGAAGGCTTCGCGGACGCGGATGTCCTTGAACGGATTCTTGCCCTTGACGTTCGAATACAGCAGTTCCTCGCGGGTCTGGTCCATGCCCAGGAAGATGGTGCGCAGTTCCGGGCCCTTCATGACTTCCGCATTCGAAGTGGAGTCGACGCGCGAAATATCCTGGATTGGAACCGGTTCGATGATGTCGACTTCGCCGGACAGCAGAGCGGCAACGCGGGTGGCGTCGGAGCCGATCGGCGTGAAAACGATTTCCTTGAGATTGTGCTGGGGCTTCTGCCACCAGTTCGCGTTGGCCTTGAACACGGTCTTCACGCCGGGCTGATGGCTCTCGATGGTGAAGGCGCCGGTGCCGTTGGCGTTGAGCGAAGCGAAACTCGGCGAAGTCGCGGCGGCCGGCGTCGGGGCGACCGCGTTGTTCGCCTCGGCCCACTTCTTGTCCATGATGTACCAGGTATCCCATTGCGAATGCAGGATGGGATTTGGCGAGGTCAAGATGAAATCCACGGTGTAATCGTCGACCTTGACGACCTTCGCATCCTTGGCAATGCGGGTCTGCAGGTTGGAGCCGGTGGCCCTGACGCGGTCGGCCGAGAACACCACGTCGTCGGCGGTGAAGGGGTCGCCATTCTGGAACTTGACGTTCTTGCGCAGGTGGAAGCGCCAGCGGGTCGGTTCCGGGGTTTCCCAGCTTTCGGCGAGACCCGGAATGATCTTCAAATCCTTGTCGCGCGCGATCAGGCCCTCATAGACCTGTCCGAGATGCGCATGGGTGGTGGTTTCGTTGAGGGTATAGGGGTCGAGCGATTTGAGGTCGCCCTGGTTGGCGTAGCGCAAGGTCTGGGCCGATGCCGGGGCCATCGCGAAAGCGACGATCGAGAAGGTGGTCGCTGCGAACAAGGTTTGACGTACCGACATTTGTTCACGTTCTCCGCTGTGGCATGTTGTTGCTGCAAAATCGACAGCCATGATCGATCCATTGTTGCCAGAGTTTGGCTGCCGCGCAAGCGCGATTTACCCGGGGCAGGGCGGTTTGCGCGGCGCTACCTCAATGGCTAGCTTCACTGTAAGCATTGGGAACGAGAACGTAACATTCAACTTTCGGGGTGCCGGATGGCGGAATTCAAGGCCGATGTTCTCGTGCTGGGTGCGGGCATGGTCGGCGTCGGCGCTGCGCTGCACCTGCAGAAGCGGGGGCGCGATGTCATCCTGGTCGACCGGCACGAGTGGGCCGGGCAAGAAACCAGTTTCGGCAATGCCGGGATGATCGAGTGCGCGTCGGTATTTCCCTATATGTTTCCCCGGGACTTTGGACAGATCCTCCGATACGCCATGAACAGCGTGCCGCAGGTGCGCTACAGCCTCGCCGATCTGCCGGCCTTCCTGCCGTGGATCATGCGCTATTATCTTGCCTCCTCGCCGGAACGCGCTCTGCACAGCGCGATGGCCGAATTGCCCCTGATCCGCCGCAGCCTGATCGAGCACGAGGCGCTGATCGACGAGGCTGGGGTGCCGGAGCTGCTGCGGCGGACCGGCTGGATCAAGCTGTATCGCTCGGACGCGACGCTGGCGAACGCGCTGCGCGATTTCGAGCGGGCCAAGGAATATGGCGTCGCGGGCGATGTTCTCGATGGCAAGGCCATAGCGGCGCGCGAGCCTCATCTGGCTGACGGGTTTTCGGGCGGAATCCATTTTCCGGCGCCCGGATTCGTTCCGGATCCGGGCGGGCTGGCCAAAGCCTACGCGGCCCTGTTCAAGCGCAAGGGCGGCCGCTTTCTGGTCGGCGATGCGAAAAGCCTCGAACAGGCGCCTGACGGATGGCGCGTTGCCGGGTCCGATGGCGCGGCGGTCGCCCGGGAAGTCGTGGTGGCGCTGGGACCGTGGTCCGATCTGGTGTTTCGCCCGCTCGGATATGCGATCCCGCTCGGCGTCAAGCGCGGCTACCACCTGCATTTGGCGGCGCGCGGCAACGCCGTGCTCCATCACCCCGTGCTCGATGCGGACCAGGGTTTTGTGCTGGCGCCGATGAACCGCGGCATTCGCCTCACCACCGGGGTAGAGTTCGCCCATCGCGATGCGCCGCCGACCCCCATTCAGGTTGAGCGCGCGCTGCCGAAGGCGCGCGCGCTGTTTCCGCTGGGGGATGCCATCGACGCAAAACCCTGGATGGGCGCGCGGCCGTGTCTGCCCGATATGCTGCCGGTGATCGGGAGGGCGCCCCGCCATGCCGGGCTGTGGTTCGATTTCGGACACCAGCACCACGGCCTGACGCTCGGCCCCGCGACCGGCCGGCTGCTGGCGGAGATGATGACCGGCGAGACGCCGTTCGCCGATCCGACCCCCTTTGCCGTCGAACGTTTCGGTTGACCATACCGGCCAAATGAAGGCCCGGGACGCCGTCCGGTCCGGTCAGGCCGCTTGCGTCGTGCCGCCCGTCGCGGCGATACTGTGACGAGCGGTCGAACAGCGGTCAGGAGCCGATATGAAGGTAAACGTCGAAATAGATTGCACGCCGCTCGAAGCCCGACAATTTTTCGGGCTTCCGGATGTGCAGCCGATGCAAACGGCAGTGATGGACAAACTTCAGCAGCAGATGCTGGCCAACATCGAAAAGGTTTCGCCGGAAGCGCTGATGCAGAGCTGGTTCACGTTCGATCCGAAAATCGCCGAGCGGTTTGGCGACATGTTCGTGACCATGGCGGGCCTAGGCGGCTCGCGCGCCGCCGAAAAGAAATAACGTGCCGATCGACCGCCGCGATGCGCCCTCGTCGGGTCGGCTTCGTCCGCCCGGTCTCGGCCTGCTGCTGGCCGAGGCGCGGGGGATATTCGAACTCAACGCCAGCTTGCTGCTGTCGCCGCTGTTGATGCGCGCGCCGAGGGGCGACGGCCATCCGGTGCTGATGTTGCCGGGCTTCCTCGCCAGCGACCTGTCGATGGCGCCGATGCGCCGATATCTCAGGGAACTCGGCTACGACGCCCATGCATGGGGAATGGGCCGCAACACCGGCGGTGTGTCGCGGATGCGGGTCGCGCTACGCGACCGGTTGGCCGGAATTCATGCCACCACCGGCCGCAAGGTCTGCATCGTCGGGTGGAGCCTGGGCGGCGTCTATGCGCGCGATCTGGCGCTGCAGGTGCCCAACATAGTGCGCTATGTCGTGACGCTGGGAAGTCCGTTTGCGAACGACGTGACGGCGACCAATGCCACGCGGCTCTATGAGGCGCTGTCAGGCGAAGGTGCCGACGACAATCCGGAGCTTCGCGCCGCGATCGCGGGCGATCTGCCGGTGCCGACCACGTCGATCTATTCGCGCACCGACGGCGTCGTGAACTGGCGCACATGCCTCCTGCGCCCCTCCGATACCGCCGAGAATATCGAGATCCACCTCGCCAGCCACATCGGGCTGGGCGTCAACCCGGCCGCCTTGTGGGCGGTCGCCGATCGCCTGGCGCAGCCCGAGGGCGAATTTGAGCAATTTGACCGATCGGGGCCGTTTGCCATTGCATATGCGCCTCCGGAAAATGCACAATCCTGACTAGTGTCCCGGCAACAGGGGCCACCTGAACAGAAAGAAGCGCCAGCAAGGCGCCGCATGGTCCGCGGGAGGAAAATATGAGTGACGCCAGGAAGCTGTCCTCGATGGACGCGTCGTTTCTTTACCTGGAAACTCCTGAGATGCCGATGCATGTCGGGAGCATGGCGATCTTCCGCCTGCCCGGGGACTACAAGGGCGACTTCTTCGAGGACTTCAAGGCGATGATCGCCTCGCGGCTGCATATCGCGCCGATCCTCAAGGCGCGTCTGGAGAAAGCGCCGCTCGACATCGATCATCCCTCCTGGGTCGAG
>JAYSPJ010000529.1:0-12531 GCA_043722155.1 Bradyrhizobium sp. | reverse complement strand
TGGGCTGCGAATACGCGCAAGGCTTTGCCTTCGGCGAGCCGATGGACGCGGACGCCGCGATGCGGCTGCTGACGGAAGAGCGTCTCGAGGCGGCGAGTTAGTCGCTGGGTGCGGTGGAGCACTGTGCTGCTCCCCCACTGGTCGTCGTACCCCGCGAAAGCGGGGTATCCGGTACGCCGCGGCCTTTCGATTCCATCAATGACGCCTCCGGAATACTGGATCACCCGCTTTCGCGGGTGATGACACCTCGAGGTGTTGCGGGCACCGCAAAACGAATACCCTCACTTCATCTTCTTGAACCGCACGCTCTTGCCGTCCGCCAGCCGGGTCGCGATGTAGCCGCCTTCGAGGCAGGCTTCGCGCTGCGGCATCTTTTCCTGCGGGCTGCGCAGCGTTTCCCACCACGACGCGCGATGCGCCGCACGCGGCAGCGCCGCGTCGATGATCTCCTCGATCTGCTCGAAGCTCAGCACGAATTCGGGCAGCGTCTGCTTCTTCAGGTAATCGCGCAGCGGGTCGTAATCGTTCACGTGTGGCCTCGGTGGTTCGCTTGCGTCATAGGGCATGCCATGAAGGTGGAATTTTCCCGATTCCGGCAACGAATCGTTAACTCATTACCGCGTCGCTGTCGCCACTTAAGCCGGCAGCAACGACTCCGGGCGCATGCAGGAGCATCGGGAGCGAACCATGCGATTTGGGTGGCGCAAGGAGGTGGCCGGCCGGCCCTGGCGGCTATCGGTGAAATTGCTGATCGTCTCGTCGGTGGCGACGGTGATCGGCTTTTCCGCGATCTGCGCCAACGTCATGCTCGACATGCGCCGCGGCGAGGAAGCGCTGGCGCGCCAGATGCTGGAGAACCTCGCATCCGGCGTCGATTCCGATATCAGCCGCAATATCGAACTCTACGACCTGTCACTGCGCGCCGCCGCCAGCAACATGATGCTGCCGGAAATCAAGGACCTCAGCAGACCGATCCTGCACCTGGTCCTGTTCGACCGCGCCGCAACCGCCAAGCACTTCGGCGCGCTTCAGGTGTTCGACACCGGGGGACGGCTGACGGTCGATGCCTCGACGCTCGATCCGCGGCCGGAAAATCGCGGCGACGAAGAATACTTCCAGTTCCATCGCGATAATCCCGAATCCGGCCTTTTCATCAGCCGGCCCACGCTGCATCGCGGTGCCTATGCCATCGTGCTCAGCCGGCGCATTACCGGCAATGACGGAAGCTTTCTCGGCGTGGTCGCGGGCTCGATCCGCTTCAGCTACTTCCACGACCTGTTCGGCCGTTTGAGCCTCGGGCCGGACGATACCATCACCGTGCTGCGCAGCGACCGCACCATCATCATGCGCAGGCCATTCGACCTCGACATCATCGGCAAGAACTTGGCGGACCGGGCGAACTGGAAGCCGGCGAACATGAATGACGGATCGTATGCGGGGGTGGGGCCGGTGGATCCGATCCCGCGGCTGTACGTTCGCCACAACGGTACAGGTCCCCTCAACGTCGTGGTCGGAAAGCCATTGGACAGCATCCTGAGCCTCTGGCGGACGGAGGCGATCCGGATCGCCGCGATCGTGGCGGCGCTGATCGTGTTCGTGCTCGGCGTGACGCTGTTTCTCGCCCGCGAAATCGGCCGCCGCGCCCAGGCGGAGGACAAGCTCGAGGAGCTCGCGACCACCGACGCGCTCACCGGGTTGAAGAACCGGCGCAAGTTCGATGCCTCGATCGATGCCGAATGGCGGCGCGCCACACGCCAGAAAAACCCCGTGGCGCTGTTGATGATCGATGCCGACCATTTCAAGGCCTACAACGACACCTTCGGACATCAGGCCGGCGATGAGGTGCTGATGGGCATCGCCATCTGCATCTCGGATTCGGTGCGGCGGGCCGGCGATTGCGCCGCGCGTTACGGCGGAGAGGAATTTGCCGTGCTGCTGCCGGCGTCCTCGGCCGCGGAAGCGCTGGTGGTGGCCGAAACCATCCGGCTGAAAGTCCAGCAATGGTCTGACCACAGCACCGTCAGCATCGGCGTCGCGAGCCTGACGCCTGCCGTTTCCCTGGAATGGTCCGAGCTCGTCGGAGCCGCCGACAAGGCGCTCTACGCAGCCAAGGCCGGCGGCCGCAACCGTTGCGTGGTCGCCACGGTGCCGCAGCTTTCGCTGGTGGCTTAGAGACCCGTCATTCCGGGGCGATGCGCAGCATCGAACCCGAAATCTCGAGATTCCGGGTCTGGTGCTACGCACCATCCCGGAATGACGGCAAAAGCGCCGACACGCTTTCGCCTTCACTTCTCCAGATAGGCTTTCATCTCCGCACGCAGGCCGTCGCGCAAATCGGCCCGCGCCATGCCGAAGGCGATGTTGGCGCGGAGAAAGCCTGCCTTGGAGCCGCAATCATGCCGCTCGCCCTCGAACTCCACGCCGTAGAAGCTTTGCGTCCGGGCGAGCCCGATCATCGCATCGGTGAGCTGGATTTCACCCCCGGCGCCGCGCTCCTGGGTTTCCAGGATCTTGAAAATTTCCGGCTGCAGGATGTAGCGCCCGGTGATCGAGAGATTCGACGGCGCGGTGCCCTTGGGCGGCTTCTCCACCATGCCGTCGACCTCGAACATGTTGCTGCCGTGGCGCTTGCCGACGCCGCAGATGCCGTATTGATGGGTCAGATGGGCGGGCACTTCTTCCACCGCGATCAGGTTTGATTTCTCGCCGAGCTTGCCCGCGGCCTCGATCATCTGCGCCAGACAGCCCGGCGCATTCAGCACCAGTTCGTCCGGCAGCACCACCGCGAACGGCTCGTCGCCGACGATGTCGCGCGCGCACCACACCGCATGGCCGAGGCCGAGCGGCGCCTGCTGCCGGGTGAAACTCGTGGCGCCGGCTTCGGGCTGGTCGCGCGCCAGGATCTCGATCTCGGCCTTCTTGCCGCGCGCGGCCAGCGTGGCGTCGAGTTCGTACATCCGGTCGAAATGATCCTCGATCACCCCCTTGTTGCGGCCGGTGACGAAGATGAAATGTTCGATGCCGGCCTCCTTGGCTTCATCGACCACATACTGGATCAGCGGCTTGTCGACGATGGTCAGCATTTCCTTCGGCATCGCCTTGGTGGCGGGCAGGACGCGGGTGCCGAGGCCGGCGACCGGGAAGACGGCTTTGCGGATTTTCATGGGGTGTCGGGATGCCTTGAGAGAGCCTGGGGAAGTGCGCGTGGATCGCACGTTGGTAACCGGTTTGCAGCCGGGAACAAAGGCGGATGTATGGAGCGATGCGTCGGGCGAAGAGCAAAATTCCCGCCAAACAAAAGCTCACCTTTGTTAAGCTATTGAAAACCGCGACAGGGCCTCCTGCGAGCGGGGTATTTCGGGCCAGGACGGATACAGGACATGACGCGAGGGACGGGTCTATCGGCGAACCTGCGGGCCAGTGCGCTGATCCTTGCGGCGACACTGCTGCTCGCCGGCGAGGCCCGGGCCCAGTCGTCCGGCGACGGAATCTCGAACCTGCTCGGCAACATCTTCTCCGGCCAAAAATCGGGAACACCGGCGCAGGCGCAACCGGCGCCCGCCGCCGGCAGCGCGCCGCTGCCGTGGACCGGCGAGGACGGCGCATCCGGCCATCCCCTGATGACGGCATCCGCGATCCGCGAGGCGGCGGCGAATTTCGACAGTTGCGTCGCTTCGCTGTGGCCCGACGCCGCCAGGCGCCACATTTCGCAGACCAGCTTCCAGCGCTTCACCGCGGGGCTCGCGCCCGATCTGCGCATCATGGACCTGATGGATTCGCAGCCGGAGTTCACCAAGGCAATCTGGGATTACCTCGACATTCTCGTCAACGACAACCGCCTCGCCAAGGGCCGCGAGGTTCTGGCCAAATACAGGCCGCAGTTCGACGCGGTGGAGAAAGCCTACGGCGTCGATCGCTATATCATCGCCTCGATCTGGGGCATCGAGTCGAATTATTCGACGATGATGGGCGATCGCAGCGTGCTGAATTCCACCGCGACGCTGGCCTGCATCGGCCGCCGCCAGAAATACTTCAAGGACGAGTTCCTTTCGGCGCTGGAAATCCTGCACCGCGGCGATTTGCGCCCCGAACAGCTGCGCGGCTCCTGGGCCGGCGCGTTCGGCCCGACCCAATTCATGCCGACCGCGTTCAAGCGCTTTGCCGTGGACGCCGACGGCGATGGCCGCCGCGACGTGGTCGACAATCCCGCCGACCTGATCGCCTCGACCGCCAACAACCTGAAAAAGGACGGCTGGCAGACCGGCCAGACCTGGGGCTTCGAGGTCGTGATGCCCAGGAACTTCAACTACATGCTGGCCGATCGCGCCAAGGCGATGACGATTGCGCAATGGGAGCATCTCGGGCTGACGCGCGCCGGCGGCAAACCGTTCCCTAATCCGGCCGACAAGGCCTATCTGCTGGCGCCGGCCGGCGCCGAGGGACCGGGCTTCCTGATGCTGCAGAATTTCCGGGTGATCATGAAATACAATCCGGCGGAGGCCTATGCGCTGGCGATCGGCCATTTCGCCGACCGCCTGCGCGGCGGCGCGCCGTTCGTGCAGGCCTGGCCGCGGCAGGAACGGGTGCTGTCACGCGCCGAGCGGCTGGAACTGCAGCAGCTCCTGGCCCGGCGCGGCTTCTATCGCGGTACCCCCGACGGCCAGTTCGGCGGTCACACGCGCGAGGCCCTGCGCGGCTTCCAGGCCTCGATCGGGGCGCCGGCGGACGGATTTGCCTCCTCCGACGTGCTGGAGCGGCTGAGGGGGCGGTAAAAGACCGCTTCCGGCCGCCGAAAGTACCTTGAACATGACATTTCCGGCCCGATCTTGACGGCAGCGGCCGATGCCCGGTTTATGGTGGGAAATCTGCCCGCTTGCGGCCTGATTCCGCTATTATATAGCGATGGCCTGATCTTCAAATGCGATCGATCCGATGCTGAAGCCGAAGTCCTTTTTCCGGGTATTCACCGAAACCGGCCCGCTGATCGCGCTGGCGGTTGCGGTCGCGCTGCTGGTCGGGATCGTCGGACCGGCGTCTGCGCAGTTTTTCAATTTCGGCGGACCATCCCGGCCGGCGCCGCCGCGCAGCGGTGGCGGCTGGTTCGGCGGCGACCTGTTCGCGCCATTCCAGCAGCAGGCGCCGAAACGGGTCGAGAATTTTTCCCGGGCACCGCCGCCGGATAAGCGGGACCCGACCATCGTGCCGGAGCGCAATTTGCTGGTGCTGGGCGACGCCATGGCGGACTGGCTCGCCTACGGTCTGGAGGACGCCTATTCCGAGCAGCCGGACATGGGCATTATCCGCAAGCACAAGACCGTCTCCGGCCTCATCAGGTATCAGCCCAAGGGCGAGCCGGCCGATTGGGTCGCCGCGGCCAAAGGCATCCTCGCCACCGAGAAGCCGGACGCCATCGTCGTCATGCTCGGGCTCAATGACCGCGTCGCGATTCGCGAACCGGCGGCCGACAAGTCCGAAAAAAAGAGCGACAAGAAGGACGCCCGCGTCAAAACCGACGCCAATCCCCCCGCGAAGCCGGATGACGCGGCCGACGCCAATGCGAAGCCCGGAAGCAAGCCGGCCGATGCCGACGCCTCCGACGATGCCGACGGCGATGTGCCGTCGATCATCGCGCCGGAGAAGAGCACGCGCACCGGAAGCGGACTCCATGAATTCCGCGACGAGCGCTGGGTCGAGCTTTACACCAAGAAAATCGAAGAGATGATCGCCGTCTTGAAATCCAGGGGCGTGCCGGTGCTGTGGGTCGGCCTGCCCGCAGTGCGCGGCCCCAAGGCGATGTCGGACACGCTGTTCCTGAATTCGCTGTATCGCGACGCCGCCGGCAAGGCCGGCATCACCTATGTCGACGTCTGGGACGGATTTGTCGACGAAGCCGGCCGCTTCCTGCAACAGGGCCCGGACTTCGAAGGCCAGATCCGTCGGCTGCGCTCCTATGACGGCGTGTATTTCACCAAGCCCGGCGCGCGCAAGCTTGCGCATTATGTCGAGCGCGAGATTACCCGGCTGATGGCGGTTCGCTCCGGCCCGATTGCGTTGCCGACCGAACCCGCGACACCCGACGCCAACGCGCTGCCCGGTCAGCCGGCGCCGCGTCCGCTGGCCGGACCGATCCTGCCGCTGGTGGCATCCTCCGTCGGCACCGATCAGTTGCTCGGGGGCCCCGGCTCGCGGCCGGCCGCAGTCGATGCGCTGGCGGCACGCACGCTGGTGAAGGGCGAACCGCTGGCGCCGCCCGCCGGCCGCGCCGATGATTTTGTCTGGCCGCGACGCGAGGTCGGACGCGAACAGGCCAAGAGTGAAACGCCGGTAGCGTCCACGGCGCCGGATGGAACGGTGGGCGCGCCGCCGAAGCCGGCGGTCAAGAAGCTTCGCCCGACACAGCCGGGCCAGCCGGCGTTGGGGAACTTTTTCGGCTTTGGCGCCGCGCCGCGCCAGGCAGCGCCACCCCCGCCGCGCGCACCGGCCGCACCGCGTCCGCCGGGCAGCGTCGGGCGCTCGGCCTCGGTCCCGGGCGTGTTCGCGCTATAACAATTGCTGTGATTCATGAGTCATTCCGGGGCGCGCGCGAGCGCGAACCCCGGAATCTCGATATCAGCACGACGCTGCACGTCGCGCCGGAATGACGACCGACGGCATCGCGCTCGGCGTCAATAGCGCCAGCGCGGCGGCGGCCGGCGCGGCGGACGCGTCATCAGCATCGCCAGCGCAAAGCCGATACCGCCCGCGATCAGCAACGCACCGAGCGGATTGTCCTGCACCTTCTTCGCCACGGCCTGCGAACCGTCTCGCAGGGTCTCGCCGCTGTTCTCGTAGGCATCCCGGGCAATGCCCGCGGCGGCATCGGTAGCATCTCGCGCGGCATCCTTGGCCTGGCCGTACAAATTCTGCACGGTCCCGGCAGCCTCGCGGATGCGGCCCGAGGCCTCGGTCTGCGCATCGCCGGCGATCTTGCCAGCGGCGCCCTCGACCTTACCGACGAAATCGTTGGCCGAGCCGGCAATTCGATCCTTGTCCATCATCTTGCTCCTGAGCTGATTCTCGCGGAGCTAACCGACGAAACCCGTTCCGGTTCCTAAAGAATGAGTCCGCCGTCGACGATGAGCGTTTGCCCGACAATGTAGGACGAAAGCGGCGAGGCCAGAAACAGCGCGGCACCCGCCATGTCGGCCGGCGTACCCAGCCGCTTCAGCGGTATCCGCTCGATCGCGCCCTCGAGCCGCTTCGGATTTGCCGTCGTGACCTTGGTCATCTTGGTGTCGACCAGGCCGGGCGCGATGCCGTTGACGCGAATGCCGTCCTCGGCCCATGCCTGCCCGAGCGTCCGGGTCAGCCCGACGGCGCCGGTCTTCGAGGCATTGTAGGCCGGATTGCCTTTTGTCGAGTGATAGGCGGCGGTCGAACTGACGATGATCAGCGAGCCCTTGCTCGCGCTCAGCATGTCATGGAATTTACCGGCGCAGGCCATCAGGCTGATCAGATTGACTTCGAGCACCTTGCGAAATCCGGCCATTTCGAATTCGCCGCGCCGGTAGATCACAGCCCCCTGCGCCAGCACCAGCACATCGAGCCGGTCGAACGACGGCTTGAAATTCTCGATCGCCGTGGGGTCGCCGACGTCGAGCCGCGCGTAGTCCAGACCGTCGAGATGCGATCCCTCTTCGGGCGAATAATCCTCAGGCGAAGCGCGGGTGCCGCAGACATGCACGCGTCCGCCCCTGGCGCGGAACGCCTGGGCGATGCCATTGCCGATGCCGCTGGAGCCGCCGACCACGAGAACCTGCTTGCCGCTGAAATCCAGTTCGTTCATCGCGCGCATCTCCCGTTTTTTTGCCTGGTTTGACCTCTCTGGGGATCGGTGCCAGCCTTGTCAATCCTGCAAGCCATCGCCTCATCTCAGCGAGTATTAGATGTCCGATTTCAGACAACTCAGCCGCTCGGTCAAGGGATTGACCGTTCTCGTCACCGGCGCCGCCAGCGGCATGGGCCGCGCCACCGCGCGGGTGTTCGCGGCCGAGGGCGCCAACGTCGCCGTCACGGACTATGCCGCGGATGGCGCCCACACCGTTGCCGGCGAGATCAAGGAAAGCGGCGGCAACGCAAAAGCCTGGACGCTGGATGTCGCCAACCGCGATGACGTCAACACCGTCGTCAGCGCCGTCGCCGCGCATTTCGGCGGGCTCGATATCGTCGTCAACAATGCCGGCATCTCGGTGCGCGTGGCGATCGACGATGACGGCTACGACGAAGCCTGGGCCAGGGGGCTGGCCGTGATGCTGACGGCGCATCAACGCATCATCCGCGCCGCGCTGCCGCATCTGCGCCGATCGAAAAGCCCTCGGATCGTCAATATTGCCTCCACCGAGGCGCTCGGCGCCACCGCATTGCACAGTCCATATTCGGCGGCGAAGGCCGGCGTGGTCGGCCTGACGCGCTCGCTCGCGGTGGAACTCGGCCGCGACGGCATTACCGTGAACTGCATCTGCCCGGGCCCGGTCAGGACCGCCATCACGGAGCGGATTTCGGAAGAACACAAGACGATCTACGCCAAACGCCGCACCGCGCTCGGGCGCTACGGCGACCCCGAGGAAGTCGCCCATATGACGCTGAGCCTGTGCCTGCCGGCGGCGTCGTTCCTGACCGGCGCGATCATCCCGGTGGACGGCGGCCTGATGGCCCGCAACGCCTGAGGGCGGGCATGCGCCTGATGACGTTGACATCATCCGGTCAGGGAGTAGTTTTTTGCCCAAACAGAGCGGAATAACCGCACGCCGCGAACAGGAGAAAACGCCCATGGCCATCTCGATCCGGCAGCTTCACCCGCATTTTTTCGGCGAGGTTTCGGGCGTCGATCTGCGAAAGCCGCTGACGCCGCAGGAGGCCCGCGACATCGAAGCCGGCATGGACAAATACGCCGTGCTGCTGTTCCGCAATCAGGACATCACGGACGAGCAGCAGCTGGCGTTCGCGCTGAATTTCGGTGAGCGCGAGAACGCGCGCGGCGGCACCGTCACCAAGAAGGAAGATTACCGGCTGACGTCCGGACTGAACGACGTCTCCAACCTCGGCAAGGACGGCAAGCCGCTGCCGAAGGATCACCGCACCCATCTGTTCAATCTCGGCAATTCGCTGTGGCATTCCGACAGTTCGTTCCGTCCGATTCCGGCGAAGTTTTCGCTGCTGTCGGCACGGGTGGTGAACCCGAAGGGCGGCAACACCGAATTCGCCGACATGCGCGCGGCCTATGACGCGCTCGACGACGAGACCAGGGCCGAGATCGAGGACATGATCTGCGAGCATTCGCTGATGTATTCGCGCGGGTCGCTCGGCTTCCTCGATTACACCGAGGAAGAGAAGGAATTGTTCAAGCCGGTGCTGCAGCGGCTGGTGCGCACCCATCCGGTGCACGGCCGCAAGTCGCTGTATCTGTCCTCGCATGCCGGCGCCATCAGGGGCATGACGGTGCCGGAGGCGCGGCTGCTGCTGCGCGACCTCACCGAGCATGCCACGCAGCGCGAATTCGTCCACGTCCACAAATGGACGCTGCATGACCTCGTGATGTGGGACAACCGCCAGACCATGCACCGCGTCCGGCGCTACGACCAGTCGCAGCCCCGCGACATGCGCCGCGCCACGGTAGCCGGCACCGCGCCGACCGTCGCGCAGCAGGCGGCGGAGTAGCGGAAGCGGGGACGACATCCTGGAGCTGTCAAGCGACGGAGCTTCCGCCTCTACGCATGCCCCGCTTCGTTCGACAGCATGCCGGGATCGATCCCGATCTTGCGCAGCGCGCGCAGGTATTTTTCCTCGACATCGCGGCCGAAGATCAGGTCCGGATCGGCGGAGCAGTGCAGCCAGCCGTTATCCTGGATTTCGGTCTCCAGCTGTCCCGGCGCCCAGCCGGCATAGCCGAGCGCCAGGATCGCATGCTTCGGTCCGGCACCCCTGGCGATCGCCTTGAGAATGTCGACGGTCGCGGTCAGGCAAATGCCCTCGTCGATCTGCAGCGTCGCATCCTTGATGAAGAAATCGCTCGAATGCAGCACGAAGCCGCGGCCGGTCTCGACCGGGCCGCCTTTCAGCACCTTCATGCTCTCGGCGTTTTCAGGCAGCTTGATCTGGTCGGCCTTCTTGATGATGTCGAGCTGCACCAGCAATTCGGGAAAGTCGATGCTGCCAGCCGGGCGGTTGACGATGATGCCCATGGCGCCTTCGGATGAATGCGCGCAGAGATAGATCACCGAACGCTCGAAGCGCGGATCGCCCATCACCGGCATGGCGATCAGGAGCTGTCCGTCGAGATAGCCCTGATTGGACGCATCGTCGCCACTGCCGGCGCCCCTGCGGCTGGTCATCCTCGGTGTTTTGCCTTCAGGGCCCATCCGCAAAGGACTCTCATGTCGGTGTACATCCTGATATTGGGTGCGCCTTCTGTCAATCAAGCATCCGGCCGGTTTTCGTCACACATCACAAGCAATTCAATGGTTTGCGGCCTTGCCTGGCTGTAAAGACATCTCATGATGGTCACAGTTCCCCTACGGGCCGCGCTCGGCCTGGCCGCCGCCGTATTTGCGTCGTCCCTGGCGGCCGAGGCCCGCGGCGAGGATTCGTCGCCGTGGCAGCGGGACGGCCATTCCGCGGTCCGGCTGCTGGCAGGCTCCCGCAGCGGCGCGGTGCTGCTCGGCGGCATTGCCTTTCAGCTTCAACCGGGCTGGAAAACCTACTGGCGGACGCCTGGCGATTCCGGGGTGCCGCCGCGCTTCGATTTCTCGAAATCGGAGAATGTCGAAGCCGTCACGGTGCTGTGGCCGGCCCCGATGAAGTTCGACGACGGCGCCGGTGGTCACTCGCTCGGCTACAAGACCCAGGTCGTGCTGCCGTTACGGATCATCGCCAAAAACGCCGACAGGCCGGTGACGCTGCGCGCCGATATCAGTTACGCGGTCTGCGAGAAGCTCTGCATTCCCGTCGAAGCCAAGGCCGAACTTGCCTTTACCAGCGTCGCGAGCACCGAGGACAGCGCGCTGTTCGCAGCACTCGATACCGTGCCCAAGCCGGCCAATGTCGGCGATCCCAATCCGCTGGCCATCCGCGACGTCAAGCGCGACGGTAAAACCGCCGTGCTGGTCGATGTGGCAGTGCCCGACGCCCGGGACGTCAGCCTGTTCGTCGAAGGACCGACGCCGGACTGGGCGCTGCCGGTTCCGAAACTGATCGAGGGCGGGCCACCCGGGGTCAAGCGCTTCGGATTCGAGCTCGACGGCCTGCCGCCGGGCGCCAAGCCCGAGGGCGCCGCGCTCAAATTGACCCTGGTCGGCGGCGACCGTGCGTACGAGTTCAATGTCAATTTGAACTGACCCGAAGGGTCATTCCGGGATGCTGCGCAGGACCAGACCTCAGGTGCGCAATTGCGCACCGGGGAATCTCGAGATTCCGGGTTCGATGCTGCCTGCGCATCGCCCCGGAATGACGACCCAACCGAATCTTAACGAATAGTTGATAGCCCCAAGCATCGCCGCGCCTCACGCGGCTTCAGGGATCTTCGCTGTGGCCGTGATGGACACTGAATCCGCTCCAGCCTTGCCCGCAGGCCCGATCGCGCGGCTGCGATCGAGGCTCGGCGGCCTTCTTGGCGGCTCCAGCGAAGCCTCCGTTACAAAACGCCTCGCCGGTACGGTCTTCATCATCCGCGTCGTCAGCGCGGCCATGGCCTATCTGTCGCAGATCCTGCTGGCGCGCTGGATGGGCGGCTCGGACTACGGCGTCTATGTCTATGTCTGGACCTGGGTGCTGCTGCTCGGCAGCATGATGGACTTCGGCATCTCGGCGTCGGCGCAAAAGATCATTCCGGAATATCGCGCCAGCGGCGACACCGCGCTGCTGCGCGGCTTCCTGTCCGGCAGCCGGTGGATGACCTTGCTCGTTTCCGCCCTCGTCTCGGCGTTGCTGGCAGGCGTCGTGAAGATGCTGTCGCCGTGGATCGATGCGAATGCGGTGGTGCCGCTCTACATCGGCTGCATCACGCTGCCGGCCTTCGTGGTCGCCAACACCCAGGACGGCATCGCGCGCTCGCACGACTGGATGCGGCTCGGACTGATGCCGCAATTCATCGTGCGGCAGTCGCTGATCATCGGCTTCACCGCCGGCGCCTTCGCGCTCGGCTTCGATCTCGGCGCCACCGCCGCGATGCTCGCCAGCGCCGCCGCGGTATGGATCGCCATGATCGGGCAGATGATCGTGCTGAACCGCCGGCTCGGCGGCCATGTCGAGTCCGGCCCCAAGGCCTATGATTTCCGCGGCTGGCTCGCGATCTCGCTGCCGATCCTGCTGGTGGAAGGCTTCTATCTGCTGCTGTCCTATACCGACGTGCTGGTGCTGCAGCAGTTCCGCTCCTCCGAAGAAGTCGGCGTCTATTTCGCCGTGGTGAAGACGCTGGCACTGGTGTCCTTCATTCACTACGCGATGTCGGCGACCACGGCGCATCGATTTGCCGAGTATCACGCGCTCGGCGACAAG
>JAYSPJ010000528.1:0-3239 GCA_043722155.1 Bradyrhizobium sp. | reverse complement strand
TCCTGGGCATAGAGGCGGTTGGCGCAGACGCAGGTCTGGCCCATGTTGCGGTATTTCGAAACCATGGCGCCTTCGACCGCGGCGTCGATATCGGCATCGTCGAACACCACGAACGGCGCGTTGCCGCCGAGTTCGAGCCCAAGTTTTTTCACGCCGACCGCCGCCTGCTGGTACAGGATTTTGCCGACTTCGGTCGATCCCGTAAAACCGACAAAGCGCACCGCGGGATGTTCGCACAATACCTTGCCGATCGCCGAGGAATTGCCGGTGAGAATGTTGAACACGCCCTTGGGCACGCCGGCTTTTTCCGCCAGCGCCACCAGCGCCAGGGCCGTGAGCGGCGTCTCGTTGGCGGGTTTCAGGACCACGGTGCAGCCGGCGGCCAGCGCCGGCGACACTTTTCGGGTGATCATCGAGCACGGAAAATTCCACGGCGTGATCGCGCCGCAGACCCCGATCGGCTGGCGGATCGCCAGCAGCCGCGCGTCCGGCCGCTGCGTCGGAATGGTTTCACCGTAGACGCGGCGCGCCTCTTCGGCGAAGAACTCGACATAGGCGCCGCCGATGTCGACTTCGCCGAGCGCCTCCGCCAGGGGCTTGCCCTGTTCGGAAGTGAGGATCAGCGCGAGGTCCTCGCGGTTGGCGATGATCAGGTCGAACCATTTGCGCAGGATATTGGAGCGCTGCTTGGCGGTGAGCTTGGCCCAGGCCGGAAACGCGCGCTCGGCGGCTTCGACGGCCTGCGTCGCTTCCGCGGTGCTCAGGACAGGCACTTTTGCCAGCTCGACGCCGTTGACCGGATTGGTCACGGGATTGGCCGGGGTACCGGTCCAGGCGCCGTCGATGTAGCACTGCTCGCGCAGCAGCGAAGAATCCTTCAGGCGGTCGCGCAACGATGGCGCGGAGGATGAGGTGGCGCGGGCGGCGGCGGCGGTCGGGGTCATGGCGTTACTCCTCGGGATGCTTTTTGGCCTTGCAGCCGAATATAGGCGCAAACGGGCCGGGATGCATCCGGGGCAAGGCTGGTCATTCCGGGATGCGCGAAGCGCAGACCCGGAATGACGGCCTCAAATCAGGCCGCGCCGCTCATATAGGTTTCGCGACGACCGATCATGCGCTCGGCGGCAGCCTTGGCGGCGGCCTTGGAGGACGTTGCGCAGGTACGGTATTCGAGGTCAGGCATGATTTCGGGCTCGCGGCGCCCGAACCATGATTTTGAACCGACCGGAAGCAGCGCCAGTGCCTGCGCGACATTGTCCACCGCGCCAAACGAGTGCAGCGCTCCGCTACCGGCAACGCGGACTTCATAGATGCCCGGGGTGATCGGCGCCTCGATATTTTCGCCGCGCCCGGCCCGGGGATACCGTTTCCATTCGCTCCAGGTCGAGATCATCTTGGCCTCCTCGCAACTCAAAAAGTCACGATCAATCGCATCAAATCTTGCCGTTCGGCAGCATCAGATTTTGCTGCATTTCAAACACTTTACGGACAAAATGGTTCCCCGGCACGGGATCCGATTTCAACATATCGCGGATATCAGGAGCGGTCATCGGAATTGCAACCCGTCCACGGTGAAATGTGGGCGAGTGTTGCAGTTTGGTCCTTCCGATGGCCCACGCTCCTTCCGCGCCGCGCCCCGCCCTGCCGTCATCACGAGCGTGCGATTCTCGTCCCGGCCCGCCGTGCGCGCTTGCGGGAAACGGTTACCGGGAGGAAGATCGGCGACTTCAAAAAAATATCGGGAGGTGACCCATGCAAGGCAAGGCTCAGATCGATCAGGTGCTGCGTCAGAAGTGCGACGCCAGGGAGATTCCCGGCGTGGTCGCGATGGCGGCTGACGGCAACGAGGTGATCTATCAGGGCGCGTTCGGCAAACGCGACCTGTCCAAAGACGACGCCATGACCATCGACAGCGTGTTCTGGATCGCCTCGATGACCAAGGCGATCACGGCCGCCGCCGGCATGCAGCTGGTCGAGCAGGGCAAGCTCGCGCTCGACGAACCGATCGGCAAGCTGCTGCCCGATCTCGCAGCACCTCAGGTACTGGAAGGCTTTGACGCCAGGGGCGAACCCAAGCTGCGGCCGGCGAGGAAGCCGATCACCCTGCGTCAGCTCATGACCCACACCGCCGGCTTCGCCTACAATATGTGGAACGGCGACATCGCGACCTATCTGGACAAGGCCGGCATTCCCGCCATCACCACCTGCCTGAACGCGGCGCTGAAGACCCCGATCGCGACCGACCCCGGCACGCGCTGGGAATACGGCACCAATATCGATTTCGTCGGCAAGGCGGTGGAGGCCGTCAGCGGCAAGAAGCTTGACGCCTATCTGCGCGACCACCTGCTCGCCCCGCTCGGCATGACCGATACCGCGTTCAAGATCGGCGACGCCCAGCGCAAGCGCCTGGTCGGCATGCACGCCCGCGGCGAGGACGGTTCGCTGGCATCGATCCCGTTCGAGCTGGAGCAGAACCCGGAATTCCACATGGGCGGCGGCGGCCTTTACGGCACGGCCGGCGACTACATCAAGTTTACCCAGATGATCCTCAACAAGGGCAAGGGCAACGGCAACCAGGTGCTGAAGCCGGAGACCGTCGCGCTGATGGGCCAGAACCACATCGGCGACCTCAACGTCGGCAAGATGATTTCGGTGGCGCCGATGTACACCAACGATGTCGATCTCTATCCGGACATGGACAAGAAGTGGGGTCTCAGCTTCCTGATCAACACCGCCAAGACCCCGGAAGGCCGCAGCCCCGGCAGCCTGGCCTGGGCCGGCCTCGCCAACACCTATTTCTGGATCGACCCGGCGCGTAACGTCGCCGGCGTGATCCTGATGCAGGTGCTGCCGTTCGCGGACAAAAAGTGCCTGGAAGCGTTCGCCGGTCTCGAGAGCGGCGTTTATGCCGGGCTCGATGCGGCGCAGCGGGCGGCATAAGGGAAAGTCGTTAGAGATCGTCATTGCGAGCTCAAGCGAAGCAATCCATTTCACCGCGTCAAGGAAAAATGGATTGCTTCGCTTGCGTTCGCAATGACGTTGATTTACTGCCCCGCGGCGCATGGAGAGACCGGCTTGACCGAAATAGCGGACAGTTACGTCTGCGGCATCGCCGATGCGCCGCTGCTGGGCGAGACCATCGGACGCTGCCTGGATCGGGCGGCCCGGCGCTGGGCCGGTCGCGAGGCGCTGGTGTCGCCGAGCCATGGCGTCAGATGGACGTGGGCTGAACTGGCGGA
>JAYSPJ010000527.1:0-1653 GCA_043722155.1 Bradyrhizobium sp. | reverse complement strand
GGCGCATGATGATTTTGCCGCCGTTGCCGCCGACCTGGTGCGGCGCGGCGTTACCCGGCCAAACCGGATCGCGGCGGAGGGCGGATCGAACGGCGGCATCCTGATCTCCAACATGCTGACGCGCTATCCGGAGCGCTTCGGCGCGCTGTTCTGCACGATTCCCCTGATCGACATGCGCCGCTACACCAAACTGCTGGCCGGCGCGAGCTGGATCGCGGAATACGGCGATCCTGACAGGCCGGAGGAATGGGCCTGGCTGCAGACCTATTCCGCCTATCACGCCGCGGTGCCCGGGCAGAACTATCCACCGATCCTGATCGCCACCACGAAAAGGGATGACCGGGTCCATCCCGGCCACGCCCGCAAGATGACCGCCAAGCTGCAGGCGATGGGGTATGAAGCGTATCTCTACGAGCCCGCGGCCGGCGGCCACGGCTACGGCAAGGACAACAAGGAGCGGGCCGCGTTCACCGCGCTCGGCTACGCGTTCCTGAAGACCAAGATCGGCTGGCCGGATCGCGACACCTGAGCCCCACCGTCATTGTGGGCGCAGCAAAGCAATCCAGCTTCCCTGCACCAAGAAAGCTGGAATCTTCGTCGCGTTGCTCCGCAATGACGGTGGGTTTGCTCTGGCGTCGGACCCAACGCATAATGTGGGCAACCGCACGTCAGGGAGAGAATTTCATGAGCGACACCGTCAATCGCCAAATTCTGCTGGTCGAGAAGCCTACCGGAAAGCTCGGGCCTGAACATTTCAGGATGTCGAAGGCCGCCATCCCGGCACCGAAAGATGGCGAGGTGTTGCTGCGGGTGCGCTACATCTCGCTCGACGCTGCCAACCGGGCGTGGATGCATGGGGCGACCTATCGCGCGGCGATCGAGGCCAATACCGTGATGGCCGGCGGCGGCATCGCCGAAGAGGTGGCGTCGAAGGCGCCGGAATTTGCGCCCGGCGACATCGTGTTCGGCGATACCGGCTGGCAGGAATACGCGGTCGTGCCCGCCAAACACCTGAGCAGGATGCCGAAGCTGGAGCCGATGACGCATCTGCTCAGCGTCTACGGCATCGCCGGCCTCACCGCCTATTTCGGGCTGCTCGACATCGGCAAGCCGAAAGCCGGCGAGACCGTGGTGGTCTCGGCCGCTGCCGGCTCGGTCGGCTCGATCGTCGGCCAGATCGCAAAGATCAAGGGGTGCCATGTCGTCGGCATTGCCGGCGGCAAGGACAAGTGCAACTGGCTGGTCAACGAGCTCGGCTTCGATGCCGCGGTCGACTACAAGGACGGCGCGGTGTTCAAGGCGCTGCGGGCCGCCGCGCCCAAGGGCATCGATGTCTATTACGACAATGTCGGCGGCGACATTCTCGAAGCCTGCCTCGCGCAAATGAACAATCGCGGCCGCATCGCCTGCTGCGGCGCGATCTCGCAACATGACGGCGTGCCGTCGGCGCACGGACCGCGCGGCGTGCCCGGCCTGATCGTGGTGAAGCGCCTCATCATGCAGGGTTTTATCGTGATGGACTTCATGGATCAGCGCGACGAGGCGCTGCACGATCTGCAGTCCTGGGTCGCCGCCGGCAAACTGAAGGTCCAGGAGGACATCATCAACGGCCTGGACAACACGCCGAAGGCGCTGATCGGTTTGCTGGCTGGC
>JAYSPJ010000526.1:0-2426 GCA_043722155.1 Bradyrhizobium sp. | reverse complement strand
CGAGAAAGACCACCGTACTCAGCGCCGCAGCCAGCCCTGAGGTCAGTAAACCGGCCACGCCGACCCAGAGCAGGAACAGGACGAACGTGACATGGAGCCGGACGGCCGTGCCATACACTGTCACGATTGAAACCGACCAGCGGCGCCCCATCGCTGTCGCAGCGTGGTTCATGTGGTTCGGAGCGCCCTGTTGAGAAAGTCCGGACGGTTCTCTGGCATGGTGGATGACGACCCAATCTAGCAAGTGCATCCAGATAGCATTATGCGACTCCGGCACATAACTCTACACTCAACCGGTCCTGGATTCCCAGTGGCCCCGGCTGGTGAGAGGCAAGAGCCTCCGGGAAACTCGCGACGGTTCAAGCAGCGCAGTTGATTGACATCAATGGTCACGCGGCAGGAAAGGCTATTCTCGCACACATGCCACAGCAACCCAGGCAATTGGATGCAACTGTCGCGACTAGCGAGCCGGAACAGCGCGAGCGCAAGCTGATATCGGTGGTCGGGGGGCTTGTGCGCGAACTCCATCCCCAGCGCTACCGGTTTATCGACATTGTCCCCTCCAGCCGGATCGAGCGCGATCTCGGGATCGACAGCCTGGGCCGAACCGAACTGATCCTGAGGATTGAGCGGGCGTTTCGCGTGCGTCTGCCGGCGCAGACGATCGGCGAGGCGGAAACCGTTCGCGACCTCATGCAGGCGCTCGAACGGGCCAGGCCCGAGTGGGCGCGGATCGCTTCGGAAGCGCCGCCGGTGCCCGTCCTCTCTCCCGTTGAGGCAGCGACCGAAGCGCGCACCCTGATCGAGGTTCTGGAATGGCATGTGGCGCGCCATCCGGATCGCCTGCATGTGACCGTGCTCCAGGACGAGGCGACGATTCTCGGCAGCCTGACCTATGGCGAACTCGCGGCACGGGCACGCAACCTTGCCTGCGGCCTCATCGCCCGTGACGTCGGCATGGGAGACCGCGTGGGCCTGATGCTTCCCACCGAGGTCGATTTCTTCGTGGCGTTCTTCGGCATCCTCTATGCCGGCGCCATCCCGGTGCCGATGTATCCGCCGATGCGGCTAGCGCAGCTCGAAGATCACTTGCGCCGCCAGACCGGCATCCTGCGCAACGCCGGCGCCTGCCGGCTGATAACCATGCGTGAAGGACGCCGGCTCGCCGGTCTGCTCTGCGCCCAGGTGGACACGCTGCGCGCCGTGGAATGTGTCGCTGACCTTGAGCGGCCTGGGCAGGCCATCGCGCTGCCCCGTGTCGATGGTCCCGACGCCGTCGCCCTTATCCAATACACATCCGGCAGCACCGGCGAACCGAAGGGCGTAGTGCTCAGCCATGCCAATCTGCTTGCCAACATCCGGGCGATGGGCGGGGTCATGCAGGCGAGTTCGGCTGACGTCTTCGTCAGCTGGTTGCCGCTTTACCACGACATGGGCCTGATTGGCGCATGGCTGGGATGCCTTCATTATGCCGCTCCGCTCTATGCCATGTCACCGTTGAGCTTCCTTGTCAGACCGGAAAGCTGGCTTTGGGCGATCCACCGCATGCGGGCCACCTTTTCCGCCTCGCCCAATTTCGGGTTCGAATTGTGCCTCAACAAGATCGCCGATGCCGACCTCGAGGGGCTCGATCTTGGCTCCCTGCGCATGGTGGCAAATGGCGCCGAGCCGGTCAGCGTGGCGACATTGCGCCGGTTCGTCGAGCGGTTTGGCGGTTATGGTTTCCCCAGTCACGCGATGGCGCCGGTCTATGGCCTTGCCGAGTGCGCAGTTGGCCTCGCATTTCCGCCGCTTGGCCGCGGGCCGGTCATCGATCGCATAGACCGCGACCGATTGAGCACCCAGGGCGCGGCGGAGCCGGCACGACCGGAACACCCGAGGCCGCTCGAGCTGGCCGCATGCGGCCAGCCGCTACCCGGCCACGAAATCCGGATCGTCGATGCGGCGGGGCACGAGGTCGGGGAGCGGCGGGAGGGAAGGCTCGAATTCCGGGGGCCGTCGACAACCCGGGGCTATTTTCGCAACGATGCCAAGACCGCCGCGCTGTTCCGCGGCGGCTGGCTCGACAGCGGCGATCGCGCCTATATGGCCGCAGGCGACATCTACATCACCGGGCGCGTCAAGGACATCATCATCCGGGCGGGCCGGCACCTGTTTCCCCGCGAGATCGAAGAGGCTGTCGAAGCCATCCCAGGGATTCGCAAAGGTGGAACCGCGGTATTCGGCGTGACCGACCGCACTTCCGGGACCGAACGCGTTATCGTTCTGGCCGAGACCGCCGAAGCCGACCCGACAGCGCGCGCGGCGCTGCAGACGCGCGCGCAGGAGGTCACGACCGATATCGCCGGCACGCCACCCGATGAAATCGTCCTTGCCCCGCCGCGAACCGTGCCGAAGACGTCGAGCGGGAAGATCCGCCGCAGCGC
>JAYSPJ010000525.1:0-1748 GCA_043722155.1 Bradyrhizobium sp. | reverse complement strand
CAACGAGATGGTGGAGACGATCGAGAAGATCGGCGATCCCGGCTTTCGCGTCACCACCGATGCCGGTCAGGTGTTCGAATGCAAGGTGGTGGTGATCTCCGCCGGCGGCGGCTCGTTCCAGCCGAAGCGCCCGCCGGTGCCGGGCATCGAGGCCTATGAGGGCACCTCGGTATTTTATTCGGTGCGCAAGATGGAGCAGTTCCGCGACAAGGATCTGTTGATCGTGGGCGGCGGCGACTCGGCGCTGGACTGGACCCTCAATTTGCACCCGATCGCCAAACGCGTGACGCTGTTGCACCGGCGCGACGATTTCCGCGCCGCGCCCCACAGCGTCGAACAGATGCGCGCGCTGGTGGCATCGGGCAAAATGGATCTGAAAATCGGTCAGGTCACCGAGCTCGAAGGCGAGGGCGGCAAGCTCTCCGGCGCCACCGTCAAGGGCAACGACAACGCCATTTCGAAAATCGCCTGCGATACCATCCTGCCGTTCTTCGGACTGACCATGAAACTCGGCCCGGTCGCCAACTGGGGCATCGCGCTCGAGCACAATCTGGTGCCGGTCGAGACTTCGGCGTTCGAGACCAGCGTGCCCGGCATCTTCGCGATCGGCGACATCAACACCTATCCCGGCAAGCTGAAGCTGATCCTGTGCGGCTTCCACGAGGGATCGCTGATGGCGCAGAAGGCGCACCGCTACGTCTATCCGGACAAGCGGCTGGTGTTCCAGTACACGACGTCGTCCTCCAGCCTGCAGAAGAAGCTCGGGGTCAACTGATTCCGGTTGGCAATGCCGATCGAAGCGGCCGCGCCGGGCCGCCCCGATAGCCGGCTGCGGCACTGGAACCGTCCGCGAAATGGCCTTAGTCTGGGGCCATTGTTTTGTGGATTGGTCAGGTGGTGATGATGCGGACTGCGATATCCGGAATTCGACTGGTGCTCTCGTTCACGATGGGGCTCGGCATGTTGCTCGCCGCAATGCCTCCAGCACGAGCCGCGGAGCCGACTGCCGCGGGACTGTGGCAGAAGATCGAGGACGGCAAGCCGGTGGGCTGGTTCCTTTTCGTCGACCGCGATGGCATCTTCGAGGGCGTGATCGCCAGGACCTTCCCGCTTCCCGGCGCGGATCCCAACGAGATTTGCTCGAAATGCACCGACGATCGCAAGAACGCGCCGGTGCTGGGCATTTCCTTCATCAGGGATATGAAGCGCGACGGATTGAAATACGAGAACGGCAACGTTCTCGATCCGCGCGACGGCAAAATCTATAAAGCCAGGATGACGGTCAGCCCGGACGGCCAGTCGCTCACGATGCGCGGCTATATGGGGATCGCGCTGTTCGGCAAGGACGAGATCTGGTCGCGGTTGCCGGATACGGCGATGGCCCAGCTCGATCCGGCCGTCGTCGCAAAATACCTGCCGGCACAGGCCGCGGCGATGAAGCCGCCCGCCGCTGTGGTGAAGCAACCGCCTGTCGCGCCGAAGAAGACCACCGCGCCGGTGCCGGCGCCCGTAACCGCGCCCGCGCGTTGACGACAGCTCAGCGCGCGCCCGGCGCGATCGCGACCGGCGCCGCCGGCTCGGCATCGAGCTTGAGCACCGCGGCTGCGGCCGGCCATGCCGCATCCGCCATCGCGGCGTGGCCCTCGGCGGAGGGATGCACCGCGCCGCCATAGACCGCGGAGAGAATGCCCCAGGTCGCGTCGTGGATATCGGCGGGCTGGCTGGAAGCCGGCAACCCGCCGGGATAG
>JAYSPJ010000524.1:0-6488 GCA_043722155.1 Bradyrhizobium sp. | reverse complement strand
AGGTGCCGCCGATGTTCCTTGCCCGCGCCGACGAGGTCATCGAATGAAGCGGCGGGAGTTCATCACGCTGCTCGGTGGCGCAGTAGCGAGTGTGCCCTTCGCGGCGCGGGCGCAGCAGGCGGCGATGCCTCTGATCGGATTTATCGCCAGCGGATCGCCGGACGATCAGGTGAATCTGGTAGCTGCGACCCGCCAAGGTCTCAAGGAAGCCGGATACACCGAAGGTCAGAGCATCAGGATCGAATATCGCTGGGCCGAAGGCCGGTACGATCGATTGCCGGGTCTGGCGGCGGAACTGGTGAGCCGCCGGGTCGCCTTGATCATTGCTGCCGGCGGCAGCGACCCCGGCCGTGCGGCCAAGGCCGCGACATCGACCATTCCGATCGTCTTTATCACCGCCGCCGATCCGGTCAGGACCGGCCTCGTAGCCAGCCTCAGTCGGCCCGAGGCCAACGTTACCGGCATCAGCATGGTCGGTGCGGCGCTGGAAGCCAAGCGGCTCGAATTGCTGCATGAGATGGTGCCGGAAGCATCCACCATCGGCGTGCTTATCAATCCAAACTATCCGGCAGCAAAAATTCAGGCGCAGGAGGTACAGGAGGCGACGGCCCGGCTCGGGCTGCAGTTGGTGTTGCTGAACGCCAGCACAGAACCGGAAGTGGATGCGGCATTCGCCGGGTTCGTCGAGGCGAAGGCCGGCGCGGTATCGGCCTGCAACGATCCGTTTTTCGGCTCGTATCGCGGAAAGCTGGCGGTTCTCGCGCTCCGTCACAAGCTTCCCGCGATGTCGTTTCGTCGAGAGTTTGCGGAAGTCGGCGGTCTTCTCAGCTATGGCGCCGTGTTTGAAGAAGGATATCGCCAGGCCGGCGTCTATGCCGGCAGGATATTGAAAGGCGCAAAAACAACCGATCTGCCGGTGATGCAGCCGACCAAATTTGAGATGGTCATTAATCTCAAAACCGCCAAGGCGCTGGGTCTTGCGATTTCCGAGTCGTTCCTGCTCCGCGCCGACGAAATCATCGAATGAGGACGACGATCAATTTGAGGCAGCGAGCTATTTCGAATAAATTTCCGAATAGGTATCCCGTAGAATATTCTTCTGCACCTTGCCCATGGCGTTGCGCGGCAATTCGTCGACCACGATTACCCGCTTCGGCATCTTGAATTTGGCCAGCCTGCCGTCGAGCGCCTTCAGAACGGAGGCTTCATCGACCTTGGCGCCCTTGTCGCAGACCACCACAGCGGTGACGCCCTCGCCGAAATCGGCGTGCGGCACGCCGATCACGGCGGATTCGATCACTCCCGGCATGGCGTCGATCTCGCTCTCGATTTCCTTTGGATAGACGTTGAATCCGCCGGAGATCACCAGATCCTTGCCGCGGCCGAGAATGTGCACGTAGCCGTCGGCGTCGATCTTGCCGAGGTCGCCGGTGATGAAAAATCCGTCGTCGCGGAATTCGGCCTTGGTCTTTTCCGGCATCCGCCAGTAGCCCTTGAAGACGTTGGGGCCCTTGACCTCGATCATCCCGATGGTTTCCGGTTCGAGGATCTGGCCGGTTTCGGGATCGGTGACGCGCACGGCCACGCCGGGCAGCGCATGGCCGACCGCGCCGGGCACGCGATCGCCGTCATAGGGGTTGGAGGTGTTCATATTGGTCTCGGTCATGCCGTAGCGCTCGAGCACGGCGTGGCCGGTACGCGCCGACCATTCGCGATGGGTGTCGGCGAGCAGCGGCGCCGAGCCCGAAACGAACAGCCGCATATGTTTTGCCGACTCTTTGGTCAGCGCCGGGCTTTGCAGCAGCCGCGTGTAGAAGGTCGGCACGCCCATCAGCACGGTGGCGCGCGCCATCAGCTTGATAATGAGGTCGGGATCGAATTTCGGCAGGAAGACCATCGAGGCGCGCGCGAACAGCGTGACGTTGCTGGCCACGAACAGGCCGTGGGTGTGATAGATCGGCAGCGCGTGGATCAGCACATCCTTGTCGGTGAAGCGCCAATAGTCGACCAGCGAGAGCGAGTTCGACGCCAGATTGTCGTGCGTCAGCATCGCACCCTTGGAGCGCCCCGTGGTGCCCGAGGTGTAGAGGATCGCGGCGAGATCGTCGTCGGCGCGGGCGACGGTTTCAAATTCCGCCGTCACCGTGGCGGCGGCTTGCGTCAGCGATCCCTGGCCGTCGGCGCCCAGCGTCTCGACTTTGGCGCCGACCTTCGCCGCAATCGCTCCGATGCCTTCCGCCTTCGAGGGGTCGCACACCACCAGCGACGGCTCGGCGTCACCGATGAAATATTCCAGTTCGTTCAGCGTATAGGCGGTGTTGAGCGGCAGATAGACCGCGCCGGCACGAACGGCCGCGAGATAGAGCACCAGGCCCGGCACCGATTTCTCGGTTTGCGCTGCAACGCGGTCGCCGGGTTGGACTCCTCTGGACACCAGCACATTCGCCATCTGTCCGGCGCGGGCCATGAGATCGCCATAGCTGATGTGTTGCCCGTCGACCGTCTCGATCGCAAGGCGCGAGGGATCGTCGAGGCCGTCGAACAGGCGGGAAAACAGGTTTGCATTCATGATGGTTTTCTGCAGCGCGTTGATGCAACATTGCGGGAGGGGCGGACGCGGCCTGGCTGGCCGCGGCAATCCAACAGTTCAATAGCAAAAGCGCCCTTCACAAAGCAACGGAGACAGTTTGCATGTCAAATAGCGGGAAACGCGTGGCCTGGGTGACCGGCGGCGGCAGCGGCATCGGCGAAGCCGGTGCGGAAGCCCTCGCCGCGGATGGCTGGACGGTGGTGGTTTCGGGGCGCCGCAAGGATGCGCTGGATGCGGTGGTGGCGAAGATCACCAAGAGCGGCGGCAAGGCCGAGGCGATCCCGCTCGATGTCAGCCAATCCGATGACGTGACCAGGGCCGCCGAGCAAATTCTTAGCCGTCATGGCCGCATCGATCTGCTGGTCAACAGCGCCGGCATCAATGTGCCGAAGCGCAGCTGGGCCGACATGGAGCTGGACGGCTGGAACAAGCTGGTCGAGATCAATCTCAACGGCGTATTGTATTGCATGCACGCGGTGCTGCCGGCGATGCGCAGGCAGAAGGACGGCTGCATCATCAACGTCGCGTCCTGGGCCGGCCGTCACGTCTCGAAAATGCCGGGCCCGGCCTACACGACTACAAAACATGCGGTGCTGGCGCTGACCCATTCGTTCAACATGGACGAATGCGTCAACGGCCTGCGGGCCTGTTGTCTCTCGCCCGGCGAGGTCGCGACCCCGATCCTGAAATTGCGGCCGGTGGTGCCGTCTGAGGCCGAGCAGGCCAAGATGCTGCAGCCCGAGGATTGCGGCCGCACCATCGCCTTCGTCGCCTCCATGCCGCCGCGGGTCTGCATGAACGAAATCCTGATCAGCCCGACGCATAATCGCGGTTTTATTCAGACGCCGAACAACCGGGATTAGCGCAGGAAGTTTGCTCACCTCGCCTCGCAAGCGGGGCGAGGGAGAAGTCGCCGCTGCAACCCGCCGTGGCGTACTATATCTTGTGCCGGGACGAGTGCTGCCCGTCTAGCCATTCTTTGCATGGGGTTGTTTTCGCGATTTTTTGGTGAGCTGCGGCAGGCACCGCGACGCCCCACACGGATGGCGCCGAAAATAGTTTCAAACATCACGATAAGTTATTCTACGAAACCGGCCCGAAAGCCTCCCGTAACTCGGCTCAACGGCGACGCAGTCCGACCAACCGGGCAAGCGTCGTTGTTGCCCCTTCATCGCCGGCGATATCCGCCGGTCACCTCAATCATCGGGAGACGTTTCCATGTCCAAGCGTATTGCACTTTTGTCCGCCGCAGCCTTCTGCGCACTGGCTCTGACCGCTACCGTCATCGCGCCCGCAAGCGCTGAAGACAAGAAGATGATGAAGAGCGAAATGTCCGGCGAGAAGACCGTCATGGTCGGCGGCGCCGCGATGTTCCCCTCGAAGAATATCGTTGAGAACGCCGTCAATTCGAAGGATCACACCACGCTGGTTGCGGCGGTGAAGGCGGCCGGCCTCGTCGATACCCTGCAGAGCAAGGGCCCGTTCACGGTGTTCGCGCCGACCAACGCCGCGTTCGGCAAGCTGCCGGCCGGTACCGTCGACACCCTGGTGAAGCCCGAGAACAAGGCGACCCTGACCAAGATCCTGACCTACCACGTGGTCCCGGGCAAGCTCGAAGCCTCCAGCCTGACCGACGGCAAGAAGCTCAAGACCGCTGAGGGCGAGGAGCTGACCGTGAAGCTCAAGGACGGCAAGGTCTGGATCGTCGACGCCAAAGGCGGCACGTCGATGGTGACGATCTCGAACGTCAATCAGTCGAACGGCGTGATCCATGTGGTCGACACCGTCCTGATGCCGGCGTCGTAACGGTCCGCGCCTGCCCTGCCCCGGACAGGATGCGCGACGGAAAAGCGAGCCGGGGCAATCCGGCTCGCTTTTTTGTGACCGCCACAGGCTGCAGGCATCAACCTGATAGCCGCCCTGGCAGTAACGAAGCGCCGGGTTCCGGCGTATAAGCGTGTATCGGCCTCCCCTTAGCGTGGAACAGCCAGGGAATCACCATGTCCAGCCTCGCAGTCGACGACCAGCCCGCCGCCGCCGCCGCCACGTCGGCGAAAGTCATCCAGCCGGCCTGGGTCCGCATCGTGCACTGGATCAACGCGGTGGCGATGATCCTGATGATCATGTCGGGATGGCAGATCTACAACGCCTCGCCGCTGTTCGATTTCAAGTTCTCCAGTTCGATCACGCTGGGCGGCTGGCTCGGCGGCGGGCTGCTCTGGCATTTCGCGGCGATGTGGCTGTTGATGGTCAACGGCCTCGTCTATCTCGCGCTTGGCCTGGCTACCGGCCGCTTCGCCAGGAAGCTGCTGCCGATCACGCCGGAGGGCGTGCTGTCGGATGCCAGGGCCGCGCTGACCGGCAGGCTGTCGCACGACGATCTCAGCAAATACAATTATGTGCAGAAGCTGCTCTATGCCGGGATCATAGTGGTCGGCATCCTCGTCGTGCTGTCGGGGCTGGCGATCTGGAAGCCGGTGCAGCTGCAGTATCTGACGGCGCTGTTCGGCGGCTACGATGTCGCGCGTTACGTCCACTTCATCGGCATGGCGGCGATCGTCGCATTCCTGGTGGTGCATGTCGCGCTGGCGGTGCTGGTGCCGAAAAGCCTGCGCGCTATGATCATTGGCCGCTGACATAGGTATCGAGGAGGAACATCATGGGCCGACTTCGCTCGCTTCTGATCCCCGGCGTCGACAAGCAATTGCTGGTCAGGGACGCCACCATGGCGATGCCCGATCTCACGCGTCGTCGCTTCATATCCGGCGGCGCCAGCCTCGGCGCGCTGACGCTTTTGACCGGCTGCGACGTGACCGACAGTTTTTCCGCCGAGGCGATGCTGAAGCAGATTTCAAAATTCAACGACGGCGTGCAGGCCGCCATTTTCAATCCCAACGCCCTGGCGCCCACTTTCCCGGAAAGCGCCATTACAAAACCGTTCCCGTTCAACGCCTATTACGCGCTCGACGACGCCCCGACGATCGACGGCAGGGAATGGAAGCTCGAGGTAAGCGGCCTCGTCGACAACAAGAAATCATGGACGCTGGAGGAGCTCTACAAGCTGCCCCAGGTCAAGCAGGTGACGCGCCATATCTGCGTCGAGGGCTGGAGCGCGATCGGAAGCTGGACCGGCACGCCGCTGCGCGATTTCCTGAAACTGGTCGGCGCCGACACCCGCGCCAAATACTGCTGGTTCCAGTGCGCCGATGCGGAAGGCTACAACTCGCCGCTCGACATGGCCACCGCGCTGCATCCGCAGACCCAGATGACCTTCAAGTTCGGCGACGAAATCCTGCCGCGGGCCTATGGGTTTCCGATGAAAATCCGGGTGCCGACCAAACTCGGTTTCAAGAATCCGAAATACGTGATCTCGATGGAAGTCACCAACGACTACAAGGGCGGTTTCTGGGAGGACCAGGGTTATAATTCATTCAGCGGGAGCTGAGGGCCGCTGTCATTCCGGGTTCGCTCGTTTCACTCGCGCCCCGGAATGACGGAAGTTGCTGCTGGCTTGAGCTCCCGCTGAAATGCCGACGCCACCGCGCCGACCGCGAGCATCGCCGCCGAGACGTTCAGCGCATATGACAGGCTTCCCATGGCGTCGGTCACCGCGCCGACCGCGATCGGCCCGAGTGTCTGGCCGATGCCGAAGGCGATGGTCATCGCCGCGATCGCGGTCGGCCAGGCCGCCGGCGGATAATTGAGGCGTACGAAGGCGGTGGTCGATCCCACCACGGCAAAGAACGCGACGCCGAACACCAGCGCCGATACCGCCAGCAGCAGCGGCGAATGCCCGAAGATCGGCAAGGCTGCGCCGATCGCATTGACGCCGAGAATGATGGTGGTCGAGAGCCCGCCGCGGTCGAGTGCCAGCACGCGGCGCCACACCCAGGGGGTC
>JAYSPJ010000523.1:0-4714 GCA_043722155.1 Bradyrhizobium sp. | reverse complement strand
CGAAGGCGTCGATGTACTGCTGCAGCACCTTCTGCAGCGATTCCTTGGTGAGCTGACCCTTGTCGTCGAAGGCATCGCCGATGCCGTTCAGGTAGATTTCGGGCTGCCCCATGATCGGGCCGGCAATGCCCGGCAGGATGTTCTGCAGGTGCTTGGCCGCGCTGACGCCGCCGAGCGGGCCCGGGGAATTCGAGATGATGCCGACCGGCTTGCCCAGGAACGAGCTCTTGCCGTAGGGGCGCGAGCCGACGTCGATGGCGTTCTTCAACACGCCGGGAATCGAGCGGTTATATTCGGGCGTGACGAACAACACGCCGTTCGACTTCTGCAGCTTGTCGCGAAACGCCAGCCAGTCGGCCGGCGGGGCCGCTTCCAGGTCCTGATTGAAGAACGAAATGTCGTGCAGGGTGACGACTTCGAGCTTCAGCGTCGCTGGCGCCAGCCTGGCCAGCGCATTGGCGATCTTGAGCGTAAAGCTCTCCTTGCGCAGACTGCCGACGATCACGACGACATTGTACGGGGTGGCCATGGGATTTCCTCATTGACGCGGGGCGCCGGAACGGCTCGGCGGCACCCTAGCCATGTCACCGAAAGATGCAAGTGCATGAAATGCAAGATTCCAGGCCGAAACAGGCCGCCCGACCCGGTCGGCCTGCCGTTTCAGATCCTGCGAAACGCGATCAAATCACCGGATTCCATGGCGCCGGAATCAGCCGGTATCCCGGGCCGTCCTTCTCGACATACCCAATCGACGGGAAGCTGAAGTGGAAGCCGACCACCATGGCCTTCTCGGCCGACGCCATGTCGTAGAACTTGTGACGCGTGGCCTGTGCTGCCATGGGTTCGACGTCCACGTGCCAGTCCGGATTGCGCAGGAACAACTCCGGGATATTGGTGACGTCGGATTGAATCAGGATTTTCGTATTGCCTGACGCCACCGCGAAGGCGGTATGGCCGGGGGTGTGGCCGGCCGCCTCGATCGAGGTGATGCCGGGCGCGACTTCCTTGCCCCAGTCATACTTCGTCACCTTGGACTCGATGCCGGCATAGACCTTTCGCACATTGGCGAAGTAGCCTTTCATCATCGGGTTGGACTCGGCCTTGGCGGCGTTCTCGTCGCTCATCCAGAATTCCCAGTCCCTGGCCGGGACCATGATCTCCGCGTTGGGGAACGCCATCGAACCGTCGGCGGCGCGAATGCCGTTGGTGTGATCGGGATGCAGGTACGACATCAGCACGACATCGATATTCTTGGGATCGACGCCGGCGGCGGCCAGATTTTGCAGCGTGCGGCCGACCGCGCCCTTGCTCGGCTCGAGGTTGGCGACCCCGTTGCCGCAATCGATCAGGATCAGCTTGCTGCCGGTGTTGATCAGCTGCGGGTTGAACGGCACCGCCACCATGCCCTTCGGCATGTAGGCGGCTTCGGCGGCTGCGAGCGCCTCTTCCTTCGGGACGTTCTTGACGAACGTATCCGGCATCGGAAACGTCCGCGCCCCGTCGTTGATCGAGGTGCATTCGTAGGCACCGACCTTGTAGCGATAGAAACCGGGCGCCTGCGCGCCGGCCAGCGGCACCGTTATCGGCAGAACGCAAGCCTGACGTCGTCGCCTCACCCGCCCTTGTTCGGATTGATCAGATATTTTTCGCCGGTGGCGCGCCTGGCGTAGACGGCGATGTGGCTCAATTGCAGCGTCTCCTGCAACGAGACCACCTGGGTGTAATGGCTGGCGAAGGTGGTCTTGAGTTCGGCGACCACCCGCGCCCGCAGCCTGGCGCCGTCGGCCGCGCCGATCTTTTGCAGGAACGGAAACAGCAGCCAGCCGCCGACGCCCCAGGCCATGCCGAACGCCCGGTTCAGTTCGACCGGGCGGGGATCGAGGCTGCCATAGATGTAGACCTGCTTGTGCACGCTCGATCCGTAGCGGCTGTAGACTTTTGCCGTCTTGTTGGCCGCGATCTCCATGCAAGTGAGAATCTGTCCGGCGAGCTTGCCGCCGCCGATGGCGTCGAACGCCAGCGTCGCGCCGGTCTCGACCAGCGCATTGGTCAGGTCGTCCATGAAGCTCGGCGCGGTGGAATCGACGACATGTTTGGCGCCGATCTTGCGCAGGATGTCGGCCTGCTCCTTGCTGCGCACGATGTTGACGAGATCGATGCCGTCCTTGAGGCAGATCTTGTTGAGCATCTGGCCGAGATTGGAGGCGGCCGCGGTGTGCACCAGCGCCTTGTGACCCTCGCGCCGCATGGTCTCGGTCATGCCGAGCGCGGTCAGCGGATTGACGAAGCAGGAGGCGCCTTCGGCCGGCGTGGTGCCGGCAGGCAACGGCAGGACATCCTTGGCCCGCATCGTGCGATACTGCGCATACATGGCGCCGCCGATCATGGCGACGGTCTTGCCCATCAGCGCCCTGGCGGCGTCGGACGATCCGGTCTTGATCACGACGCCGGCGCCTTCGTTGCCGACCGGCATCGATTCATCGAGCCTGCCTGCCATGGCCTTCATCGCCGCTTCCGGCACTTTTGCCGTAATGACCGGCTCGTCTTTCGTGCCCGATGCTTTCGCCGTCGTCATATCGGCGGCGCCAATCAAGAGGCCAAGGTCCGACGGATTGATCGGCGACGCCTCGACGCGAACCACGACTTCGTCCGGGCCCGGCTCGGCCACCGGCACGCTGACCAGCGATATCTCGAGTTCGCCGCTCTTCTTGATCAGCGAACGAAGCTGCAGCCCGGTCATGGTGTCGGCGCTCATTTTGAATCTCCCTATCTTCGGCTCAACCGAATTCGGCGGAGAGTGTTCTCACGTTGGCCAGGAAACGCAAGGTGGTGCGACGAGCGCCATCCGGCGACCATCGCCGGTGGCTTCCGCCGGAAGTCGATGTTCTCCCGACTCCCGGCGATCCGCTGTGCGAACCGCGCCCCAACCAGGCCGCGGCGCGGCGTTGCACTCTGGCAACACGTTCCTGGAAACCGTCATGACCTGCCGAATTCGCCCTTGCGCGTTCACATTGTGAGCCGAAACTCAAGGACGTCGGATACTTGGCTGCGCAACCTGGCTCACTTGGAGCCTCTGGGTGGAACCATGAACCCGCGACGATCAGCAATGGTAGCAGCGGCGTCTTATCCAACTGTCGTCATTGCATGCTGGGCTGTCGTCAGCCTTGCCGGCATGGGTTCACCTCGCATCGAGAACACCGCGGCGGCGCACGTCGTGGACCGCCTCGTGCCATCGCTGACCGCCAGCGTCGACTTCGCGGCCGCTCCGCAGAGCAAGGCGCCGCAATCAATTGCAATGAGCTACGCCGCGCCCGATACGCCCGAAGTGGCAGCAGCCGCCGAACTCGTGGCGATGCCCTTTGCCGACACCAAGCCGGTCACCGATGCAGCGGTCGAGCCCCGCCCCTTCGTCGTGGCCGCGCTGACCGATCCGGTGGAAGTTCTGCCGGCGGAAATTCCGCAGGCGCCAGCCGCCAGCACGGCCGATGCGCTGCCCCAAGACGCCGCGACGACAACCGGCCGTATCGAGCTTGTCGGCGAGTGCCTGGTGGCGGAGCCCTGCATCGACCAGTTCCTCTGGGCGCTCTACCAGCGGACGCCCAAGGAGGACACCATCAAGGAGCGTGAGCTCCGGAAAGTGACGATCAAGCGGAAGGGCAAGATGGTGACCGTCACCAGAAGCTTCACCAAACTGGTCGAGAACGATTTCACCTGGAAGGATCCGAAGGCGGCCGAACGCGTCGGCATGTCGATGATGGACTACGTGATCGGCGGCATGGATCGCAGCTTCAAGCTGAAGCTGTTTCATGCGCTTTACGCCGCCGAGGCCGCCGGGCTGCAGCCCGGCATCACCAGCGCGTTTCGCGACGACTATCGTCAAGGCATCGCCAGCGGCCTGAAAGCGGCGAGCAACAGGTCGTACCACGGCGGCAGCCTTCGCGGTGGCTATGGCCGCGGGCTTGCGGCTGACATCGTGAGCGTCAATGGCGCAAATCGGGCGCAACGCTGGGCTTCGACCGAAACCCTGTGGAAGTGGGTCGATGCCAACGGCAAGCAGTTCGGGATCGGGCGACCGTATCTCAAATTCGATCCGCCGCATGTGGGGCCGATCGACGGCCCGGAATACGTTTCTCGCCGCGGCGGAGGGAAGACCACGGTCGCGGATGTGAAGAAGCGCCAAAAGCAGGTCGCGCAGGCCAAGCCCGCCGCCGCGAAGCGCGCCGTTGCCGCGAGGTCGTCGGGCAGCAAACCATCCAGCCGGGTTGCGGAAGCCCGCTAGGGCAATTTCCAACTCGCTTAGCCATTGGGTAGAAGCACATCCCGATGTCGGTATTAAATTACCTCTAGCGACGACTGGCTTTACTGTGCATGGGGTTGTTTTCGCAATTTTTGGTTCGGGCCCGCGCTGGCGTTACGCCAGCGCCTTCAGCGCCGCTCTGCCCGCATACTTCGCCTGGCCGCCCAGTTCCTGTTCGATCCGCAGCAGCTGGTTGTACTTGGCGGTGCGGTCGGAGCGCGCCAGCGAACCGGTTTTGATCTGGCCGCAATTGGTGGCGACCGCGAGGTCGGCGATGGTGGAATCCTCGGTCTCGCCGGAGCGGTGCGACATCACGGCGGTGTAGCCGGCCTTGTAGGCCATCTCGACCGCGCTGAGCGTTTCCGTCAAGGTGCCGATCTGGTTGACCTTGACCAGGATGGAGTTGGCGCGGCCGTT
>JAYSPJ010000522.1:0-3572 GCA_043722155.1 Bradyrhizobium sp. | reverse complement strand
CGATGCCTCGACCGCATGGTGCCTCGGCCAGTGCAGCGTCTGCGCCATGGTCGCGGCCTATATGGATCCCGATGCGGCCAATGAGATTTTCAACGTCGCGCCCGGCATCCTCGCCTGGGGCGCGATCAATCATACGGTGCAGGTGGTTCCCGGCGGCTACAAGGCCAACGCGCGCTGGGATTTCGCCAGCGGCTCGCGGCAGGCGAGCTGGCTCGGGGCCCATGTCCGGATCGTCGAGGCCGACGGCTCCCCCCGCCGCAAGCCCGACGGCTCGCCGGAGATCCGCACCATCCTGTTCCCGATCACCAGCGCCACGATGTACGACGTCTGGGACGTGATCGGCCTCAACGGCACCGGCACCGATTCCTATTCGGTCGAGGATCTGTTCATTCCCGAGAAATTCACCGCGCTGCGCGACGAACCTACCGCGTTGCGCGAGCACGGCCCGCTCTACCGGATCCCCACTCAAATGGTTTACAGCATGGGCTTTGGCGCGACCTCGCTCGGCGTCGCCCGCGCCACGCTGGATGCCGCCATCGAGCTCGCGCGCGCCAAGCAGCCGCAGGGGCTTGGGGCGATGCGCGAGAACAGCGCGGTGCAGGGCCTGATCGGGCGCACCGAAGCCAGCCTGCGGGCGACGCGGGCCTATCTCTATGCCACCGCCGCCGAGGTATGGCGCGATCTGGCGCGCGGCGATGCCTTCACCGAAGCCCATCGCACCGCGCTGCGGCTGGCCTCGACCTGGACCATCCACCAGTCCACCGCAGTGGTCGATACCGCCTATCACATGACGGGGGCCACCGCCGTGTTCAGCGCCAACCCGTTCGAGCGCCGCTTCCGCGACATGCACACCATCGCGCAGCAGCTCCAGGGCCGCGACAGCCATTATGAAGACGTCGGCAAGGTGATCCTGTCGGGCATTCTCGATTCCGCGCCGACGGCGCGATGACGAACTTCAGCTGGAAGTGGCACCCGGCAATCTCACGCTTCCAGGCTGCGCGGCTATCGATCCGGAGCCGTCGGCATGGCCGTGAACTCGTAATAATACGGCAATTCGTTGACCGGGGTTGTTAAACAATTTCTGGGAACTTCCGAATCTTCCTCTCGCGGAGCGTCGGCAACCCCATGTTCAAACTTCGATCGATCGCAGCCCGCCTCATCCTCGCCATTTCGCTGACCGTCGCAGCGGCCTGCGCCATCCTCGGCACCTTTTCGATTCTGCAACAGCGCGCCTTGACGCGGCTCGCGCTCGACCAGCAGCTCAAGCTGCAATATGACAGCGTCATCACCGCGATCGACTATGAGGGACGCGCGGCAATGGCGGTCAGCGCCGTGGTTGCCGCCCTGCCCCCGGTCGCCGCCGCGATCGCCAAAGGCGACCGCGATGCCATGAACGCGCTGCTCGGCGGAGCCCAGGCGGCGCTGAAGGCGCAGGGCATGCCGCTTTTGAACCTCACGCTGCCGCCGGCGACGATCTTTCTGCGCCTGCACGATCCCAAGTCGTTTGGCGACGACATCTCGGCGCGGCGCGTCGCCGTGGTGGAGTCGAACAGGACCGGCAAGCCGATCGTCGGCATCGAAATGGGCGGCGATTCGCTCAGCATCTTCGCCATGACGCCGATCATGCGCGACGGCAAGAGCGTCGCCCTTGCCGAAAACGGCATCCCGTTCGGCAAGGAATTCGTCGACCGCGCCAAGCAGCGCTTCGGCATCGATCTCGCCGTGCATTCGTTCGACGGCAAGGAACTCAAGAGACTCTCCTCGACCTTCGGCGATACCGTGGTCGCCACGCCGGAAGAGCTGAAGAGCGTGTTCAGCGGCGCATCGCTGCGCCGCGACGCGGTGCTCGGCGGCCAACCCGCTGCCCTCTATCTCGGGCAGATCAAGAATTACGCCGGCCAGCCGATCGCGGTGCTGGAAGTCATCAAGGACACCACCGAATACGAGGCGGCGGCGGCGAGTTCGCAGCGCAACCTCATTCTCGGCACCGTTGCCATCCTGGCCGGCGCCGTGCTGCTGGCGTTCCTGCTCGGCCGCGGCCTGTCGCGACCGCTGACGGCGATCACCGCAGTGATGAACCGCCTCTCCGGCGGCGATACCGATGTGGCGATACCCGGCGGCGAACGAAAGGACGAACTCGGCACCATGGCGGTCGCCGTCGACGTGTTCCGCCGCAGCATGATCGAAGCCGGCGCGATGCGCACGGCGCAGGAGGCAGCGAAACAGCAGACGGAGCTTGAAAAGAAAGCATTGCAGCGCGACATGGCCGACCGCTTCGAGGCCGACGTCAAGAGCGTCGTCAGCGCGGTCGCCACAGCGACCAAGGACATGCAGCGCGTCGCCGGCGAGATCACGGCCAGCGTCAACGGCACCTCGGAACGGGCCACCGCCGCCGCTGCCGCATCCGAGGAGGCTTCCGCCAGCGTCAACACGGTCGCCGCCGCCACCGAGGAACTCGCCTCCTCCGTGGCCGAGATCGGCCGCCAGGTCACGCATTCCAGCAGCGTGGCCGACGAGGCCGTGGTCAAGGCCGGACAAACCACCGAAATGGTCGGGAGCCTCACGGCGGCCGGCGAAAAGATCGGCGACGTGCTTCGCCTGATCGGCGCGATCGCCAGCCAGACCAACCTGCTGGCCCTCAACGCCACCATCGAGGCGGCGCGCGCGGGCGAAGCCGGCCGCGGCTTTGCCGTGGTCGCGTCCGAAGTCAAGGAACTGGCCAGCCAGACCGCGAAGGCGACCGAGGAGATCGCCGGACAGGTGACCGCGATCCAGTCCGCCACCGGCAATTGCGTCACCGCGATCGGCGACATCAGCGACACCATCCGGGAGATCAGCGGCATCGCCACCACCATCGCCGCCGCCGTCGAGGAGCAGGACTCGGCGACGCGCGAGATTGCGCGCAGCGTTCAACAGGCCGCCGCCGGCACCAGCGAGGTCTCGCTCAACGTGACGGGCGCCAGCCAGGCCGCCGACCAGTCGCGTATCCTGGCCAACAACGTGCTGGTCGCATCCGGCGAACTCAGCCAGCACGCCAGCGCACTGTTCGAAAGCGTCGACAGCTTCCTCGCCGGGCTGCGCGACGCCGCCTAGGGCTCGCGCGGCGCGTGGTGCTGGCGCTGACCTATCATCTGAACAAGCGCAAGGCGGGGCGTGCGAAGTAGCTGTTCACCGTCATTGCGAGCGAAGCGAAGCAATCCAAAGACCGCCCGGAAGCATGGATTGCTTCGTCGCGTCGCTCCTCGCAATGACGAAGAGGCGCATGATCTTCATTCGCGGTTCGTGCCTCACGCCACCAGCGAAGCTTTCTCGGCGGGATCTCCCGGCGCGACGTACTCCGAGCCGCGCTGCGCCTTCAGAAGCGCCACGATCTCGGCGTTGGGCCGCGCGCGGCTGAACAGGAAGCCCTGCCCCTCGTGGCAGCCTTCGGCGCGCAGACAGCTCAATTCGGCTTCGGTCTCGACGCCTTCGGCGGTGATGGTCACGCCGAGGCCCATGCCGAGGCTGATGATCGAGCGCACGATCGCCTGCGCGTCGCGGTTGGAGCCGAGGTCGCGCACGAACGACTGGTC
>JAYSPJ010000521.1:0-6637 GCA_043722155.1 Bradyrhizobium sp. | reverse complement strand
GGGTGCAGCCACGGCCCGTCGGATCCGAACAGGATCTTGCGCGCGCCAGCGCGCCGCACCGCCTGCTCGAGCAGCTCGAAACGGCGGACGCCCGATGTGTCGGTGTAGATATTGGGGTGGCGCACGAAATAATCGATCAAGCTGTGCTGCGCACGCCAGTCATCGGAGAAACTCCCCATGTGCGGTATGATGAACGCCACATCCGGATATTCGACGGCGACGAGCTCCACGATAGAGACCTCACCGATCGGATCGTAAAGGACGGGAACGGAAAACGCGCGCGCGACGTCGCAAATCTCGCGCGACAGCCGCGCATCGTAACGGTGTGCCTTGATGCCGACGAAGCCGTATTGTTCGATCGCGACGCGTACCATCGCGCCGATGCGCCCGCGGTCGCGGGCCGCGTGGACGAACGCCAGTCCGTAAAAGCGGTTGGGTCGACTCGAAACGATGCGCGCAACCTCGCGGTTCGCAACCACATAATCCGAATGAAACGCTGCAAAAATTGCCGTGCGGCCGATGCCCGCCTTGCCGGCCCAGCGCAGGTATTTTTCAAGTGGCGCCGCCGTATCCCACGGGCCGGTAAGCCCATCGCCCTTTCCGGCGTGACAATGGCAGTCGATAATCACGATGCCACCTCATCGTTCGTAACGTACAACCGAGCGGCGCATCGCGGTGAGTGCGGAAAGCATCCCGGGAACAGCAACCCGTCGGCATAGACGATGGGGTGGCCCCGCGTCGGAACGACCTGTACGCGGTCCAATCCCGCCTTGCGCAAGTGCGCCGCCAGCCAGGCTGCATAATTGCTTACGTCTTCGACATGCTGCGGCGGCGCGCTGACGGAAGCAAAGCGCACGAACCCGGCGAGCGCGGCAACAAACCGGCTACGTTGGGACCGCGCATAGGCCAGGCAACTCGACGTCGCCGACATCGGTCAAACCCCTGTAAGGGCCGTGGTCGCCGCGACTGCCGCGTCAAGGCCGCTGCGGAGTGAACGGCATGACGAAAAAGCCGCGGATCGAACGTCGCGGGCTGCCGGGTATCAACTCCGTCGACAGGGTTTCGCGGCCACTGGCCCTGACCTCGATACGAATGTCGTCGCGAAGCGGAAAATTCGGATCGTAGATATGGAGTTCGGCCAAGGTCGCGGAGCGCCTCGTCATGCAATGGACGAGCACCTGATGGTTCTCGGTCAGCGAGCCGCTCCTGTCGACCAGCACAAGCCCGATCACGACCACACGTCCGCGCCGGAGTGCCGCGGTCAGCCTGGCCAGTTCGGCTGTAGTAAGAGCCGCCGTACTGCTGGATGCCCCGGCACTTGGACGGCCCATCCAGTCGAAGAATTTCAGTACCGGTGCGCCAAAGTCCGGTCCGATGGACGACAAGTTGAGGTTAAGCGAGTCCAATTGCCGGGCAACCAGCTTGGCGTGCAGCGCGCTGCCGGTCGGTGGCACGGACGAGGTCGTCGGGACCGCAACCCCGAAGGTGAAATGATCGCCTGCCAGCAGCGACATTCCCCCGCAAAGTCCATAACCGCCTGAACCGATCGGAATTCCAAGTCGGGAAAGCGGCGTCGTGATCGCTGATGGCAATGTGAAGGAATTGACGAATTTGAGCCCATGCACCGAGGAACGGAAGCGGCACCGCGACGGGATGGTGATGACAACCGGCCGAGGGGGTCGCGGTCGCGCGACCTCAACGAAAACCTGGACGCGACGGCTCGCGGCGGCATTTCCGGGCACCGGCTGCGATTCACCCGCGGTATCCACATTTATGACGGTACGGCTTGCCACCCCCGGCTGCAGCGCTTCGATCGCTCTTTGCAGGCCGAGCTTGACCTGCTCGCCACGCCGGCGGCCGAGATCACGATTGTAGTCGTCGCTGCCGACTGGATCGGTGTGCCCGACGATGCGAACCTGCCGCACCGGCTGCCCCCTGCGCTGGGCGGCCACGATGCATTGGGCGATGCGCTGGATCAACGGGAGATGCTGCGGCCTCAGTTGATCCCGGTCGAATTCGAAATTATCGATAATCTCCGGGATGTTCAAACCCTGGCACGGATCGCCCGTTGCAGCCGGACCCACCGCGGTTTTCGCGAGAGCCGCCCTGATCGCCGCGGCGGTCGCCGGACCGGCGATGCCGTCGACCTGAAGGCCCTGTTTCTGCTGGAAGCTGCGGACCGCGGCGCGCGTCTGCGCACCCGCGACGCCGTCGACGGCAAGGCGCGTGCCGAGCAACTGGTTCATCGAGGACTGGACCCAGCGAATTTGGCTTCCGGCGGCGCTTTCGAATTCCCATGCGCCCGTCGCTTCTGACTCGAAAGATTCGAACTCGCCAAAGGGCGACTCCGCTTCCAGTTCCTTTCGGACCGCCATGCTCATGCAACGCCGATTGACACGATCAGGTGCGTTGCGGCCGTTTGTCTCGAAGACAAACCTCACGATGCAATTGATGCCTCCGAATTTTCCGCGATCGTCGGCGTGTGCGGTCACGTACTTGCCGAAGTAGATATGGAATGGTTCGTGCATCAGGGTGGCGAGCATCGATGAGGTCCTGCCCGCCTTCATGTCGTCCCAGAAGCCGTTCCCCAGGCAGATCACATTGCTCCGTCCGGGCGTCTTGCTCTCGTCGCCCCAACTCGAACAGGCGAAGTCGCTGTTGTCGTTGCCGCAATCCGGACAATTGGTGGAGTTGATGTTGCAGAACAGTTTCAGCCTCCCGCTCGCCAGGAGGTCGGCCACCCGTTTGCAGCGGACCGCCACGACGTCGCCGCGGTCCTTTATCGCGGCCGTTTGTTTCAGCCACGTCGGGACGAATTCCGGTCTCACCCTGAATATCCCGAGGAAGGTGTTTCCCGTTGCGGAGGAGCGCCTGCCTTGCTGAAGATTGGTTGCCGCCTTGCGAAGCATCACGATCGCCGCACCGATCTGGGCATTGACGATGGCCAGCGCCTGCGCCTTGGTCTTTCCGGCCCTTCTCAAGGCCGCCGTACATTCCGCACCGGGGCCGGAAAAATCCCTGACATAGCGATTTCTGTTCGCCGGGACCTCGCCCGTCAGTTCAGACTCTTCGAACTCACCGAGTTCCCACTCGTTGCTTGCCGCGAAGGCTCCGCCGGAAAAGCCTTGCTGTCCCTCGAATTCGAAGGCTTCGGTTTCGAATTCGAAAGTCTCGGAATCAGCGGACGGAGGCGCATCGGCCTGCCCGTCGGGCGCATCTGACCCGTCGCCGGCTGGTTCTCCGTCGCCCCACGGTGCGCCGGTTGTCGGCTCAATCGGCGGCTCATCCCGAGGCACGTCCGGCGGCACATCGGTCGGTGCCCATCCGGCCCAGGGGATGACCGGGAATACCGGCGTCAGGCGCGGGTAAACCGGCCAGCGCCGCCGCGGGAAGACCGGACGCTCTGGCGGCCTGGCCCTCTGAATCAACCGCGGCTGCCGTACCTGCCGTGGCGGCATCCGCGCAGGCGCCCGCCCACGGCCTGCAAATTCGGATTCCCACTCCGTTTCTCCCGTATCGAATTCCGCCTCTTCCATGGTCAATTCGCCGGCCTCCGGGATCGTCTCGAATTCGAAATGTGAAGTCATGATGCCCTCCCCGTCAGTTGCTGGGTGAAATGATCGAGAGTCATCGCGCGGCCGATCGCCTCGACGGCGCGGTCGATGTCTGAAAACCGATGCAGGGCAGTGATGAGAAACGCGACTCGCGCGCCGGACTCACGACAGCGCCGCATCAGGATCGTGCGGATACCGAGGCGAAGCAGGCGTTGATACAGGACATCCGCCGCGATGCCGGCCGGCCGCAATGTCTGGACAGGAAACAGGCCGCCATCCGCCCCGAGGCCCATCGCATGCAATCCCGCATGAAAGCGATGCACGAGCTGCGCAAGATGTCGCCGCAGGCGGCCGCCAAGCGCGCCATTGGTCGCCAAAGCGTGCTCCGTGGCGTGAAGGGCGGCAAGTGACGGCGGACTGCAATGGACGCGGGTTGCGCTTTGCTCTTCAAAACGCCGGATCAGGCTCGCGCTGCCGGCAAGCATGGCCATCGGCGAGCCAAACCCCTTCGCCAGCGAACTGCCCACGATGACATCGGGCGATTTGATGCCCTGCCACCGCAACGAACCGCCGCCTTGCATTCCGAGGACGCCGAGGGCTTGCGTATCGTCGAACACGACGTAGCCGTCGTGTGGCGCGACGCACTGCAGGAATTCCGTCACCGGCGCCGGGCCTCCGCAGTTCGGGCAGAAGCCGTCGGCAACGACGATCGGGCGGCGCATGCTACGCCTGTCCTGCTCGATCAGGGCCCGGAGCTTCGTCGCGTCGCGGTGGCGAAACTCGCGCACGGGTACTCCGCGCGCCGCCGCCCGCTCGACGCCCCATCGCGCAATGGCATAGGTTCCCTCGTCCATGTAGATCCTCACTCGGTCACGTGCGAGCAATCCAAAAAGGTCCCAGAACAGGTGCAGCGTCGAGGTAACCGGCGTCGCGCGCTCGCAGCCCACCAGCGCGGCGAACCTGCCGGCGATGGCGGCACTGCCCGGCGCGGGCTCCAGTGCCGCGGGTTTTCCCGTCGTGAGCCCCGGCCAGGGGCGCAACGACGGACTTGGGTGGCGCAGCCCGAGATAGAGCGCCGACGTGAAGTCGAGCACGGCCACCACATTTCACCGTGCCCGCTGCATCGCCAGCCGCTTCTGCAGATGCACGGCCGGCATGTTGTAGTCGACGGTATCGGGATTGGTCAGGTCGATACCCGTCGCGGTGCGATAGGCGTGGATGTAGCCCTGGATTTCCGGCCGCCAGTAACGCGCCCAGTTCTTGGCATGGTTCTCGTCATTGAGATCGATCCAGTCGCCGTAGCGGATCGAGAGCAGTATCTGTTCGCCGAACGTCGCCAGATCGTGGAAGTGCGTCACGGTGACGTCCGACCAGCCTTGCAGCGTCTTCATGGTATCGACCTGCGGCATCCATGCTTCGGTGTAGGGCACCATCGGACGACTTTGCAGGAAGTCACGCATCTCCGGCCGCGCCAGCAACCACTGCTGCACCAGCATTTCAACCCGCGCCGCCCAGGGCAGATCGCCGAACTGATTGTGAGCCCCCTGCGCCAAGAGGAGATGAACCTCCTTCAGGGAGTTGAGCAGCGGGAATCCGTCGGCGATGACGGTGGTGTCGTTGTCCTCCTTGTAGAAGACCGTGCACATGTGCAGCAGATTATGGAAGCCCTCGAGGAACTTCGAACGGCTGTCTGCCGGTCGCATCGCCTGGATGGCTTTTCCGCGCAGCGTGATGCCGTACTCATGATCGTATTCGGCACCGCGCCGATTCACCGTCAGCCGGTTCTGTTCGTCCTGGACATAACCCCAGAGCAGATTGTTCAACGGCCGCAGCGGATCGATCGTGACATGCGCGAGCGGATCGCGATCGCTCAGGCTGCGCACGTTCTGGAAACGCCGGCTGACGGCGTTTATCGACTGGACCAGCATGGCTTCCTCGTGCCAGTACGACCAGATCAGCTCGATCAGGCAGACGCAATCGGCACGCGGTGTCAGCACGTTGGTGCAGAACAAGCTGTTGCTGCTCACAAAGCCGGGAAATGCAGTGCCCACGACGCGCTCGATATAGGGGAGACGATTCGTACCGAGGAAGTTCGTAAGCGTGGACATCACCTGCCCGACGGGGATGCCGGTCCGTGCGCTCTCTTCCTCAGCCGTCGTGAGAGGATTTTGCCACGCGTCGGTTGCCCGTATCGCGACGCCGCAGTTCCACAGCAGGAATATCTCGGTGGCCGTCTTCAGCAGTTCATAGGCGGCCATGCCGTGCATCGGCAGCTGCCTCGCGAGAGCAGACTTTTCCTTCAGGAGATCGACGCCGGGATGGCGCTCGCCGGCATCCATGGGCACCGTCAGCCTCCCGGGGTCGCCGCACAAGACCTGCTCGATGAAACCCTGGTAGCCCCGGAGCCCCCCGGGTCCTTTTCCGATGCCGCCAAATGAAATCGCCTTTTCATGCGCGCGGATGGCGGCCCATAGACCGAGATCCGGCGTCGGTATCGAAGCGGAACGCTGCAATGTGACGCCGATCTGGCCGTTGACCGGCCGCGCCTGCGCGGGAATCAGGACGAAGCTGGACCTGGCGGTGATGGACGGGCTTTTCGTCTCGGCGATGTTCACCGAGAGTTCGATCGGCCCGTTTCCCCCTGTCGTGAGAAGCATGATCTCATCGGGACAATCCGGCATTGCCGCCAGGACACCCTGGCTCGCTCCGAATCTGATCACCGTTGGATTCTTCAGTTTGCGATTGTAGTCGGCGCGAAGCTTGATCGGCGTGCCGGCTTCCACGGCGGTGCATCCTTCAATTTCGCTATGGCCGCCGGCGGTGCCGTTCGGAATCAGGCAGGTGAGACGCAATCCCACGTCAAGCTCGAAATTTGCCCGCGTTGTCGATCCCTCCTCGACTTGTACCCCCTCTCCCTTGGGAGTGAAGGCTTCGCAGCTTACCCAGTAATGACCCGGCCGGAGGCCCTCGATCGCATAGTATCCGTTGGCGTCGGTATGGGCCGACCCAGCCAGATGGTCTGACGGACATTTGAGCGCCGCGTCGCTCGGCCCATAGAGGTCGATGCGCGCATCGACCACCGG
>JAYSPJ010000520.1:0-1661 GCA_043722155.1 Bradyrhizobium sp. | reverse complement strand
GTGCAAATCCAGTGCAAGCACTTCGCATAGTTTTCGAAACTCTGCGTCATGGTTGGCGCTGACCGCGATCGCCCCGTTGGCGGTCGCGAATATATCGGAGGTCGGCACCGCCCTCAATCCCCGGTTTCCGAGCCGCTCCGGAACACGCCCCTTGGCGAGGTAGGGCGTGACATACATTCCCAGCAACGCCAGCATGCAGTCGAGCATCGAGACCTCGACGCTGTCCCCGGTTCCGCTGCGTTCACGCTTGAATAGTGCGCTCAGCACGGCGGTCGATGCGACAAACCCGGAAAACTGGTCGGCGATCGGCGGACCGACCTTCAGCGGTTTCTCGCCCGCCTCGCCGTTGATGTACATGATCCCGGACATCGCCTGCACGATATGGTCGTACGCAGCGCGCTGACTGAAAGCGCCCGATGACCCGAAGCCGCTGATACTGCAGTAGATCAGGCGCGCATTGAGCGCCGACAGATCCAGAGGTCCGACACCGAGTCTTTCGGCCGCCCCGGGCCGGTAGTTCTGCAGGAATACATCGGCGTGCCTGGCGAGCCGGTGTACGACTTCGCGACCCGCTGGATTCTTGAGATCGACCGTGATCGACCGCTTGCCTGAATTGATTGTCGCGAAAGGCAGGCTGACTTCATCTTCGTCGGGCTGGATGTGGTAACTGCGGAAACTCTCACCGCTACCCGGCTTCTCGACTTTGATCACGTCGGCTCCGAGAAAGCGCAGCCATTGCGCGCAGGTGGGCCCCGCGATCCCGTGCGTCATGTCTACAACGACGATTCCGTCAAGGACGTTCACGGCGCCGTCCCCGCCAGTGGCGAGATCATGTCTTGGTGGCTGGTCAGGACGTACATGACGCCCCATCGGTTCGCGAACAATTCTCGTGGCACGGCCGCAGAGGCTGTGGCATGCGATGACGCGGCGTCCTGCGCCGGCTGCCGCGAAGCTGTCGATGAATGCGTTCGCTCCGAAAAGCGCGGGAGAAGTTTGCCGAAAAACACGGCAACGCTATTCGGCTTTCAAATTCGCGGCGCGGATCAGCCTGCCCCATTTCTCCCGCTCCGAACGGATGAACGCCGCCAGTTGCTCGGGCGTGTTGCCCGCTGGTTCGTACCCCAGTTGCAGCAGTCGCTCCCGCGTATCGGTCTGCGTCAGTATCTTCGCCATCTGATCGTGCAACATCGCGATGATCGGGCCGGGCGTACCCTTCGGCGCGAAGAGCGCGTTCCACGCCCTGACTTCGAAGCCGGCGATGCCCTGCTCGGCGACCGAGCGGACGCCGGGCATCAGTTCGCTCGATTGCAGCGACGTGATGGCGAGCGCCCTGAGCTTGCCTGAAGCGATGTGCGGGCGCGTCGCGGTGACAGTGTCGATGACCATGGGAACCTGGCCACCCATGACGTCCAGAAGCGCCTTGGGCGACGATTCGTAGGGGACCCGAAAGAGCGGCGCGTCGGCCTGCGTGAGGAGCTGCAGGACAATTCTCGCGGTAGGGCCGGGCACGGCCACGTTGATGCTGTTCGGTTTGGCCTTGGCCGCCTGGATCAGTTCGCCGATCGTGGTTGGCGCGAACGACGGATTGACCGCGATGACCATCGGCAGCATGCCCACGAGCGTGATCGGCTCGAAGTCCTTCTCCGGGTCGTAGCCGATCG
>JAYSPJ010000519.1:0-2991 GCA_043722155.1 Bradyrhizobium sp. | reverse complement strand
GCTTTACGCGCCCTGGCGGATTTCCCTCGGCCGTCGTCTCGGCGGCAGCGCCGCCGGCCGGGCGCGCGCTGGCGGACGCCGTTGCGGGAGGTTCAAGCGAAAGTAACGCAAAAGCCCGCCCGAGCAACCGGCGGGCCCTTGGACTCCTGTTGAGGTCGATCGCGCGGATTACTTCACCCTGGCCGGAACCAGATTGATCGGTTTCGAGGGGTTTGATGGCGCATAGCTCACGGCAGTGGCGGATGCCGGCGTCTCCTTGCGGAACACCGCCTTGCAGCCGTCGCTCAGCGAAGCGCGCTGCCTGACCATGCAGGCGGTGATGCGATCGACATTGGGAATTTCCGAACTGCACAGCCGCATCGCGTCGCTGGCGCACATCTGCTCCTGCTCCGGCGTATGGGCCCGGGACGCCGTCGTCAGCATGCCGAAGGCGAGTACGGCCGCAACCAGCAATTTGCAGCCACCGATGTTCGAACCCGTGAAAGCCATGGATGTCCCCTTGTGAGCGCCCGAGTCACGCGCCGGTCTCCGGCGTCTCGTTGTGAACAAACTACCCGGAAACCGTTTCAGGACGTTTGCGTCAAATGCACAAATTGGCTTCGTCGCGTTGAGATTTGTTTCATCGCGGCCGTTGCACGGATCGTTAACCATGGCGGTCCGGCCAACGAAGAAAAAGCCCTCGCGGAAATCCGCGAGGGCTTTTTCAGATCGGTACTTCAGCTGACGCGCTTCCAGGTCTGGCCGCCGCAGAACATGCCGCCAAAGGCGCAGCCCTGAACCCGCAGCGCGTTGGTCCCTTTCATCGCAATCGTCGAGTCGTAGTTGCGGCCGCTGTCGGGATCGTGAATCTTGCCGGTCCATTTGGAAGCCGACGGCTTCATGTTGATCAGGATCTTCTCGCCGGTCTTCACGGCATAGCCGCACAGGTTCTGTCCGCATTCCTCGATCCGGACATTGCCCTTGTTTTCCTCGGTGGCCCAGATCCCGAGCGGCATGGTCGGTGTCGGCGCGGCGGCGACCGGGGCGGGCTGCGGTGCGGTGGTCGGGGCCGCTGCCGGGACGGACGATGCATCCAATCCGGCGGACGGCGCGGGCGAGGCGGTCGCCACCGCCGTCGGCGCGGCCGGCGCGGTGCTGATCACGGGCGCCGCCGGCTGCGGCGCGGTCGCCTGAACGGCGGGGGCCGGGGCGGGTACGGCCGGCGCCGGCGGGTCGGCGCGCTCGGCAACGTCGTTATCGTCGCTGGAACTCTTCGGCTTGAAACCCTTGAAATTGCCAAAGCTGGAGCCGGAGAGACTGGGCGCCGAGATCTGGATGCAGGACAGCGAGTCGCAATTCTTCGGCGCCTCGATGCGGATCCTGTGTCCCTCGATCTGGAAGGAAATCGAATTGCCGGCCTGGGCGGACGTGGTGAGCATCAGCAGCGCGGCGAGAACGTAAAGCTTCTTCATGTGAGCCTCCTGGTGCAGCGGGCTTGTGAACTTGCCCGGACCCTACGCCCGGCGGCCGGCCGCTTCCGTGATGTGCGTCACCCAGACGGCGCCGGGACGGCCGATGGCACGGGGCACTCCGGCACGGTGATTCAAATCACATTCGGTTCCGCTTCCCGGGAGCTGGTTTTCCGCACCACAAAGGGCCTTGAAGGCTCCTGGGAGGCTTCGCAATGAAGCGACTCTGTTTTCTCGTCGTGCTGACGGTCGTCAATTCATCCGCCCATGCCGGCGGCGATACCTGTTAAGGCACGATGGCCTTGAAGGGACCGAACGCGCTTCGGGTCGAAGCCTGCGCGCTCGGACGGTTTTATTGTTCGGGAAAAAACTGGAGCCGGATCGATGCGAAGCCGGAGAAGCTGATCACGTCGCGGCAGATGGCGCCGCAGCCGCGGTCGTAGGGATCGGCTGGCATACGATGCGAGCTGCTGACGTTTGCGACGGCGACTGCCGGACATGAAAACGCCCGGCGGCTGGAAAATCCAAACCGCCGGGCGCCAGTTCATTCCGGGTCGTGATGATGGAACCCTAGAACATCCCGAGCACGATGGCGCCGACAAAGGCGATTGCTGCATACGCGGTAACAACGCTCATTCTGCTGACCAAAGGACCCAGCAAGGTCATGGCGAAATCTCCGTCGTTCAGCTCACTGCCCGCTCAATTGCGTAAGCTAGCAAACCGTTCCCGCCGCAAAAAGTCAGCCGTGCTGCTCTATTGCCGCCTGTCCACAGCGTGGAGCCGGCGGCAACGTGGTTAAAGAAGAATGAAAACAAGACGTTGAAGAGTCCTTAAATAAATTCGTTGAACGTGCGCGCATGACGCGCGGAGTTCGTTTGTATCTCGTCGGCTCCTTCGTCCTTGTTTCGCTAGCGGGCTGCGGCCGCGGATTTTTTCAGTCCGCGGAGCGCGAACCGTGGCGGGCCGAGGCTGAATTGGCATGCCTGAAATCCGGGGCGGTGAAAGAGAACGCCGAACTGGTCCGGATCAACCCGATTTCGGGCCCCGGGGTCTGCGGCGCGGAATATCCGCTCAAAGTGGCCGCCCTCGGCGAAAGTGGCGGCAGTTTTGGGTTTGCCGACGAGTTGCGGCCACCGGGCAGCATCGGCAACGCGCCGCGCTGGCCGGTTTCGCAGCCGCCTTCGCAGCCGCTTCGGGCTGCGCCGCCGCCATCCTCCTATCCCGACAGCGCGATGCGCCAGCCGGGTTATGGTGCTGCGTCCAACGGTCCGATTTCGTTGACGGCGCCGGGCGTCGGCCAGGAAGAAGACGACGTCGCGCTGCCGGCCGATGGCCGGGGGGGCTATCCGTCCCCTTCGGCCTATCCGCGCGATCGCGGCCCGGCGCCCTATTCGGAACGCGTCACGCCGGCGCTGCCGCGGCTCGGTCCCGGGCAAGGCAACGCCGTCGCTGCGTTCGGTCCGGTGGCGATGAAGCCCGCCGCGACGCTGGCCTGTCCGATCGTCTCGGCGCTCGATCGCTGGCTCGCCGATTCCGTGCAGCC
>JAYSPJ010000518.1:0-4193 GCA_043722155.1 Bradyrhizobium sp. | reverse complement strand
GTGGCGATCGATACCGAGACCATGGGGCTGCATCCGCATCGCGACCGGCTCTGCGTGGTGCAGCTGTCGAACGGCGACGGCAGCGCCGACGTGGTGCAGATTCCCAGGGATCATGGCAAGGGCAGCTCCGATGCGCCGAACCTGAAGGCGCTGCTGGCCAATCCGAAGGTGACGAAGATCTTTCACTTCGCGCGGTTCGATCTCGCCGCGCTCTACAATGCCCTCGGCGTGATGCCGCAGCCGGTGTATTGCACCAAGATCGCCTCGCGGCTGTCGCGCACCTACACCGATCGCCACGGCCTGAAGGATCTGGTGCGCGAGGTGCTCAACATCGATCTGTCGAAGCAGCAGCAGTCGAGCGACTGGGGCGCGCAGACCCTGAGCGAGGCGCAACTGTCCTATGCCGCCTCCGACGTGCTGCACCTGCACGGCCTGCGCGAACGCCTCGACGGCATGCTCGCGCGGGAAGGACGCGCGGAACTCGCCCAGGCCTGTTTCGGGTTCCTCCCTTCGCGGGCCAGGCTCGACCTGCAGGGCTGGGACGCCGAGGACATATTTGCCCATTCCTGAGGGCCGTAACGGCGCTTTGCCGCGGCGCTCCGCCCCGTTTCGGTCACACTGGTAGCGAGTGTCGGCTGCAAAATTGGGCGATCCCGGGTAGTATGGCCTGCGATCCCAGCGCTTTGGAGCAACGGTGAATTCGGTTCAGAACCCACCCTATCAGGCCGGAATGGACGCGCGCTTTGCGATCGCGGCGCGCCACAGCCGGATGGTGCGGGTGCTGCGTGTCGCGGTCCCGGCCGTCGTGGTTCTGGCGATGACGGCGATCGTCTTCGTCTCGGTCTATAATCCGTTCCGCATGCTGCTGCCCAAGCTGCCGGTCGATATCGGAAACCTGGTGGTTTCCGGCACCAAGATCACGATGGAATCGCCGCATATGTCCGGCTACACGCCGGATCAGCGGCCCTACGAGGTCTGGGCCAAAACCGCGACGCAGGACCTGACCGATCCGGATCGCGTCGATCTGAGGACGCTGCGCGCCAAGGTTCTGATGGAAGACCGCACCACCAACATCACGCTCGATGCCCGCAGCGGGCTGTTCGACTCCAAAGCGCAGCTGCTGGACCTGCGCAAGGATATCTTCCTGCAATCCTCCACCGGCTATGAAGCCCGCATGTCGCAGGCGCTGGTCGATATCGGCAAGAGCACGGTGACGTCGGAAGAACATGTCGACGTCAAATTGCTCAACGGAACGCTGAGCGCCGATCGGCTCAGGATCACCGGCGGCGGCGAGGTGGTGCGGTTCGAAGGCAACGTCGTGATGAATTTGGACAATCTGGGTGACGAGGGCGCGCCCGGCCAGCCTGCCGCCGCGTCTGAGCCGCCTGCCAGGACACGATCCGTTTCCGGCAAATCCGCCAACCCGAAATGATCTCGATGATGAAGTTTTCCCGGCCCAGCACTTCGACGAGGCGGATCGTGCGTCTTGCCTGCACGGCCGCCTGGGCGCTGGCGCTGCTCGCCGGTGAAGCCGGCGCGCAAAGCGCGGTGCAGGGCGTGCCCAACGCCATGCAGGGTTTTTCGCAGAATCGCGACCAGCCGATTCAGATCGAAGCCGCCAGCCTCGAAATGCGCGACAAGAAAAAGGAAGCGACCTTTGCCGGCAATGTGAAGGTGACACAGGGCGACACCACCATGACGTCGAAAACCCTGGTGGTGTTCTACGATTCGACATCGACGCCCGCCGCGGCGCCGGCCGCCACCACGAAGGGCGCCAGTTCGAAGGCGGCAAAATCGGCGCCGATGCAGGCCGCGAGCCCCGGGCCCGGCGGCAGCTCGTCGATCCGAAGGCTCGAGGCCAAAGGCAATGTGGTGGTGACCCAGAAGGATCAGGTGGTGACCGGGGAGACCGCGGTGTTCGACACCAAGGCCAACATGATCACCATGCTCGGCGGCATCGTGCTGACCCAGGGCAAGAATGTGCTGCGTGGCGACCGGCTGATGGTGGACATGGCGACCGGGGTGTCGCGGGTGGAATCCGACAGCGGCCGGGTGCAGGGCCTGTTCATATCTTCCGGCGGCCAGGGAGGAACTCCGGCGATCCCGGGGATGCCTCCTTCCGCGCCGGCGCCCGGTTCCTCTAATAAACCAAAATAACATCAATCACTTGTACGATTTGCGCCGGCGGTGAGGTTGAAGCCCGCGGTGCGAGCCTGTATCTACCAGATGGGAGAGCGCGATCGACCAAGAACGGGAAGCCGGTTTTGCGTCCGTTCGTGCTCTAAACTATTGAAAGAGCGAATGATCTTCGCGCCAAGCCACGCCACACGGTGGCGGATCATGCGCTAGCGGCGCGATCCGTGCCAGAGATCGAGGGTGTTTCGCTGGGCAAGGAACATCCATTCATTCATGTTGACGGGGCCGAAGGGATCAGCCAGCGGCGGGTCGCAGGACACCGTGAAAGGCTCGAGCGAAGCGGGGGATGGTGGATTTACTCAACATGTTCCGTCGACGCCCGGCGAAGCGCGGTCCGTCTGGATTTGCGCGCTCGCGTGAGGACATCACCGCGCTCGGTGATACCATCGGCGACATGCTGAGGAGTCCGGTGCGCGATGCGCCGCCGATGGCCCGCGAAGCAGTTCCCGTTGCCCATGACGTAGCGCTGCCGAGACCGAACGCGCCGGCTCCATCAGCGGAGAAATCGCGTCCGCCCCGGCCCAGGGTCAATGGCGCGACCGCGCCGCGGCTGACCAAGCGGGCGGGCTATCTGGCTGTGCATAGCGTGGAAAAGAGTTTTGGCACGCGACAGGTCGTGCGCGGCGTCAGCATCTATGTCCGCCGCGGCGAGGCCGTCGGTTTGCTGGGCCCGAACGGCGCCGGCAAGACCACGGTATTTTACATGATCACCGGCCTGATCAAGGTCGATCGCGGCGCCATTGAACTCGATGGCCACGATGTCACCAAGCTGCCGATGTATCAGCGCGCCCGGCTCGGAATCGGTTACCTGCCGCAGGAAGCGTCGATCTTCCGCGGCCTCACCGTGGAGCAGAATATCCGCGCGGTGCTGGAGGTCGTGGAACCCTCGAAGAAAAAGCGCGAGGCCGAACTCAATTCGCTGCTCGAAGAATTCAATATTCAGCGACTGCGTAAAACCCCGTCGATCGCGCTGTCCGGCGGCGAACGGCGCCGCGTCGAGATCGCCCGCGCGCTGGCAACCCGGCCGAACTACATGCTGCTCGACGAACCGTTCGCCGGCATCGATCCGATCGCGGTGGGCGACATTCAGGACCTGGTCCGTCACCTCACCAATCGCGGCATCGGCGTCCTGATCACCGACCATAATGTGCGGGAAACGCTCGGACTGACCGACCGCGCCTATATCGTCTATGCTGGCGAGATCCTGACCGAGGGCAATCCGGAAGAGATCGTCAATAACCCGGACGTACGCCGACTTTATCTGGGCGAGGAGTTCCGGCTTTAACCTTGGCCTTGGATTTCGCCGCTAGTACTTTCTTCCCGTCCGTCAAGCCGTGTACATCGGCTTTGGACTAGTTTAAGCAAGAATCGGACCAACTCTCCCTGGATCGGTTCTTGCCACCATGGCGCTGTCGCAAAGATTAGAGTTCCGCCAATCCCAGTCGCTGGTGATGACGCCGCAGCTGATGCAGGCGATCAAGCTGCTGCAGTTGTCCAATCTCGATCTTTCGGCCTTCGTGGAAGACGAACTGGAGCGTAATCCGCTGCTGGAGCGCGCCAGCGACGGCACCGAGCCGCCGGTCGCGGGCGAACCCGCAGCCGACCGGGGCGAATATTCCGGCCATGAGGAACAGGGCTCCGCTGACGGCGACGAGGGCGCCGGCGAGCGCTCCGAAATGGCCGCCGGGGCCGGCGAGGGCTTCGAGCCGCCCCAGGAAGACTGGATGAACCGCGATCTCGGTAGCCGCACCGAGATCGAGCAGACCCTCGATACCCCCCTCGACAACGTCTTTACCGAAGAGCCGGCCGAGGCCGCCGCGCGCACCGCGCAGGACGCGGCGCCGACCGCCTATACCGAATGGGGCGGCGGCGCCTCCAACGACGACAGCTACAATCTCGAAGCCTTCGTCGCCGCCGAGGTGACGCTCGGCAGCCATCTCGCCGAACAGCTGGCGGTGGCCTTTACCGCGCCGGCGCAGCGCATGATCGGGCAATAT
>JAYSPJ010000517.1:0-2828 GCA_043722155.1 Bradyrhizobium sp. | reverse complement strand
TGACTGGATCTTTCAGGAATACCCCTGCGAACAGTGGCGCTCTCGTTTGCTCCACGACCACTTCCACGGCATTCGCGACGGCCGTGTACGATCCGGCCTTTGGGGGCTGATTCACGGTCACCTTTGCACCGTTCGCACCATTCCGAAAACCATATGAAGCCGTGACTGCAAAGGCCTGTGCAGTCAAATTACTGGCGTTGCCATCTGTAGCGGCACTCACGGCCGCTGAATCCGTGGCGCTTTGCGCCGTCTGACCGGTATGCACCCACAAACCGTAATCCGTACCCAGGCCGACAGCCCCTACCAGGACAGGCATCATTAGAGCACCAATAATGAGGTAGCTCCCCGATGTGTCGCGCAAAAATCGAGAGAGAAGCCTCTGACTATCGCGCAAGGACGAGGTGCAAGCTGATCCTGGGGTCCGAAGTCGCATCCACATGGCGTTTTCTCTAAGGGAATGGCATGTCCCGAGCATAGCAGCGGCAGAAGTTACCGTTTATGCAGGTATCGTCCAAAGCCTAAACGTTTGTGCGAAGACGACCCAAACTTTGATGCAAATTGTTTGCAAATATGGGCGGTCACGCGGCCCCAAGCGCGGATGCGCCCTGCGGAGGCGGGCAAGGCCACTGGCGCTTGAGGATGGGAACGGGCCGATGGCGCTACAATTCGGTCAAAGACGATTCCGGACCCCGATGATTCCATCGGCGTCAGAAAAAAATTAACCAACAAGCCTGCCCGCACAGCGCAAATTGTCGTGCCAATTCAACAAATCCACCCGACGGGCAAAACACCCCAAAAGTCCGTCAAGCCGTCACCGAAAAAATATTCTGATTTTCAGAAATCGCAAATCGGCCTATATCCCCAGCATCCCGTCCCACTCAGAGGGGCGTTGCGCAACGTACCGGCGCGGGGCGGGGATGCGGTGGACGCGGATGGCGCTCCTGACGAGGGCGCTCGAAGCGGACGGCGAAATCGTGGGGTTCCGACACCCTCATGCTGGTGTCAAGTTCGCAAGCTCAGGCGCGCGGGCGACGGTGGCAAAAGTGCAAGGCTCGCCGAGGAGACCACGTATAAGCCGTAAACCTCCGCGCAGGGAAAGTCGGATGTCTCCGCTGGACCTGTATGCTCGTGTGCGTTTGCTACCACTTCATTGCACACGAGACCGCGGGTGCCAGCGCGCATCCGGCTTTCCCTGCGCCCTCTCATTGGAGAGGGCGTGACGTTGATGGCAAACCTCGGGCCAATGCCGCCGCGAGATTGCGAAGCCGTGTCATGGCATCATTCAGCCGTCATTCCGGGGCGCGCAAAGCGCGAACCCGGAATCTCGAGATTCCGGGTTCGATGCTGCGCATCGCCCCGGAATGACGATAGAGAGTGTTGCTTCAGATGCCACTGCCATCCGCGCCGCCGGCATCCGGCCCCGCCGCGAAACCGCCGAGCCGGGCCTCCAGCACGGCAATGCGCGCCTTCAGGGCCTCGTTCTCCTCGCGCGCCAGCCGCGCCATGTCCTTGACCGCCTCGAATTCCTCGCGCTTGACGATGTCGAGGTCGTTCAGGATTTTCTCGGCCTGGTTGCGGACCACGGTATCGACCTCGCGCTTGACGCCCTGGGCAGCGCCCGCGGCGTCGTTCATCAGGCGCCCGATCTCGTCGAAAAACCGATTGCTGGTCTGGGTCATCGTGGAAATCTCCGGTCGGCTGCGAAGGAAAACGCTGGATATGACAATGGCGATCCCGAAGGCGCGGTTCAAGCCCAATCGGGGCCAAGTAAGGGGCAACTCGCCTTGTCATGATCCGGTTTCCTTGCAATCGTATCGCATTGCCAGAACACAAGAACCGCCAACCGGAAACGAGAAGAAACGCCCCATGATCGACCAGCAGATCGAAATTCCAACCAAGGACGGCCACACCACCACCTTCATCAGCCATCCCGAACGCGACGGCCCCTTTCCCGTCATCATCTTCTACATGGACGCGCCGGCGATCCGCGAAGAGCTGCGCGACATGGCGCGACGGCTGGCGACCTCGGGCTATTACGTGATGCTGCCGAACCTGTATTACCGCTCCGGAGTCATGGAGCTTGGGCCGATCCCGCCCGACCCGGAAGCGCCCGAGCGCAAGGCGATGTTCGGCTACATGAACTCGATCAACATCCCCATGGTCATGGAAGATACCACCGCCCTGCTCGCCTATGCCGACAAGCAGCCGGCGGCGGACGCGACCATCGTCGGCGCCGTCGGCTACTGCATGAGCGGACGCTATGCCATCAACGCGGCGACGCATTTTCCGGACAGGGTCAAGGCGGCCGCCTCGATCTACGGCACGCATCTGGCCACCGAGCAGCCCGACAGCCCGCATCTCGCCGGGCAGAAGACCAGGGCCGAACTCTATTTCGGCTGCGCCGAAACCGACATCTACGCGCCCCAGGAAATCATCGACAAGGTGACGGCGGGCGTGAAGGGCGCCAATGCCGAGGTCGAGGTCTATCCCGGCACCCATCACGGTTTTGCGTTTCCGAAACGGCCGGTCTATCACCGCGACGCGGCGGAACGGCACTGGGAGCGGCTGCTCGCGCTGTATCGCCGCAACCTCAAGAAATAGGCTGCAGGCTCGATGCCCTTCCTCACCATCGCCTTTCCGGTGTTCGACCCGATCGCCATCGCGATCGGGCCGATCGCGATCAGATGGTACGCGCTGGCCTATATCGGCGGCATCGTGCTGGGCTGGCTCTACGCCCGCGCGCTGATCAAGAATGAAAGGCTGTGGGGCGGGCCGGCGCCGGTCACGCTGCCGCAGATGGACGATTTTATTCTGTGGGTGACGGTCGG
>JAYSPJ010000516.1:0-4560 GCA_043722155.1 Bradyrhizobium sp. | reverse complement strand
TCAATATGAGCGTGCTCTACATCACCCAGAACGGCATCACCGACCATATCGGCCGGTCGCAGGTTGCGCCCTACGTGTTGGAACTGGCGAAGCGTGGTTTCGGCATTCACGTCCTCAGCGCCGAGAAGCCCGGGCAGGAGCCCTTGATCGAGAACTACCAGAAGGCCTTCCGGGATGCGGGCGTGCGTTGGACGCGGATCCCGTACCGTCGCCGCCCGCCCGTTCTGGGCCAACTGATCACACAGGCAGAAATGGAGCGGGCCGCACGGCGAATAGTCAAGACCGAGTCGATCCGGATCGTCCACTGCCGGAGTTTCCCGCCAGCCCTCATCGGCTATCGCCTCCACCGATGCTTCGGGACGAAATACGTCTTTGATTTCAGGGACTTCTATGCCGACGGCGGGCTCGACAAGGCGCGCGGCCTTTCTCGTCTGTTCTACCGGTATTTTAAGCGCATGGAAGGCCCAATGATCCGTGCTGCAGGCGGTATCGTCTGTCTGACGCACAAGGCCCAGGAGGTCTTGACCGAAAGGCATCTGGCCGACCTGCCCGGATCGTCGCGACGGTTCATGGTCATCCCTTGCTGCGCCGATTTTGAGCACTTCAATCCCGATTGTGTGACCCCGGTTCAACAGCGTGCGGCCCGCGAAAGGGCAGGCCTTGCCGAAGGCGACTTCGTTTTGCTGTATCTCGGCAGCCTGGGTCCGGACTATCTCCTAGACCAGATGATTGCCCTCTTTCGGCAGCTTAGGGTTCGCCGCCCGGCCGCGCGCTTTCTGTTCGTCTGCAATAACGGCCGCGAGCTCATCGAGGAGACATGCGGACGTCACGGCGTTGACATGTCGGCCGTGCGTATCGTTGCGGCGGACCGCGACGAGATCCCGGCATTCATTATGCTGGCCGAGTTGTCGGTGATCTTCATTCGGCCCGTGGTCGCAAAGGCCGGATGTTCGCCGACCAAGCTGGCCGAATTGCTGGCGTGCAATGTTCCCGTCATTGCCAACGCAGGGGTCGGCGACCTCGATCAAATCCTTTCCATCGCCGTCAACGGTTCCGTCGCAGTTCCTGATTTTCAGGAAGAGACCCTTGGGCAGGCTATCGATCAAGTGCTGGATAGCCGGGCTGCGCGCCCGCTCGACATTCGAGCCGCCAGCTGGCATTTCGGGCTGGAAGAGGGAGTTCAGCGATATGCCAAGGTTTACGACCAATTACTCGGAGCACCGCGTTAGGTGAATTCGCCATGTTGAACGTCGCAATATTGAATGGAGGCCGGGGTGCAGCAACGATCATCCCGGCATTGCTGGCCCGCGAAGGTCTTCAAGTCACGTCGGTGGTGAACGCCTACGACGACGGGAAGTCGACCGGCTTGATCCGGCGGTTTTTCGGCATGCTGGGGCCGTCCGACATCCGCAAGGTGCAGTCGCTCATGTTGCCCAGAACCCATCCGCAGATTGATAGCTATCGTGCCCTTTACGAATACCGCTATCCGGCGCAGCCGGACCGGCAAGAGATTCTCAGCGACTACAAGCGTTTTGCGGCCGGGGGGGCAGAGCTAGCTGGCATCGCTGTCGGCAATGGCGCCTTGGGGTCCTCGCTGCGCACCTTTGCCGATGAGTTTGCCAGGGGCCTTACGTTGATTGAAGTCGTCTCGGGCGAAAGGTTCAACTTCGCCGATTGCTCTTTGATGAACTGCCTTTATGCAGGTGCCCACCTTGCGCTGGGCCGTGATTTCGAGGCAACAACGGCCAAGTTTGACAGTCTTTTCAGGCTCACGGGGACGGTGCTTCCCAACAGTATCGAAAACCGCCATCTCGTTGCCATTCGCGAAAACGGGGATGTACTCTACTCAGAGGCGGAGATCGTGGAACTGCGCTCAAATGTGCTCATCGAGCGGATCTACCTGCTTGAGCGACCGATCGCCTTGGGTGCACTGGACCACCTCAGCCATCAAGACCGGCTGCACTATCTCGACCGCCATAACGTGCCGGTGCGGGTGTCCGAAGGCGTGCGCAGGGCGCTGGCCCAAGCCGACATCATTGTCTACGCCGCCGGCACGCAGCATTCGTCCCTTTATCCAACATATCTTTCCACCGGGCTGGGCGACACCATTGCATCCAACCGCTCGGCAGCCAAGATCTTCGTCACCAACATCGGAGCAGACTACGAAACGCCCACGTACTCGGCTTCGGATTTCATAAAAGGGGCCTACCGCTACATCCGCCTCGGTGAGGGGCGGTCGCACCCCATGGAGCAACTCTTTTCGGCGGTCCTGGTCAACACGAGCCGCATCAAGCCCGAAGACACTTATGTGGACTTCGACGAAGGTGCATTCGCCACCCTGCCGGTCGACCTGGTTGCCGATGACTTCGAGGATGAATCGGCCCCGGGGCGACACAGCGGCGCAAAGGTGGTCGATCGAATCCTCGACATCCATGATCGACGCAATTCCCAACCGTGACAGACCTGATATCGCTAGAGGCCATTTTCGCAAAGAAGAAGCTTCTGATCTTCGATCTTGACGGCACCATCGCCGATACCAGTCCGCTGCACGAGAAGGCATTCAAGGAAGTCTTGGCGCCCTTGCACGTTCTCTTCGACTACCGATCGATTGCCGGAAAAACGACGGAAGCGGCAATCGCGCAGATTCTCGAAATATCGGGAGTACATCGTTCAGAGGCAGGAATCAAGCATTTGGTAAGCGAAAAGAGAGCTGCAGCGCGGCGCCTCATCGCAAACGAACTGTCGTTCATCGCCGGGGCAGAAGCCTTCATTCAATCCGCCCGCAGCGCATACGCGATGGCTGTCTGTTCCTCGGGCTCGCGGGAGTCGGTCAGGCTGACCATCGGCAAGCTCGGGCTAAAAGATGCCTTTCAAGTGGTGGTGGCAGCCGAGGATGTCATCGGACACAAGCCGGATCCCGACGGTTTCCTGCAGGTGTTGCGCACGACGGGTCAATCTGCCGAGCACGCACTTGTGTTCGAGGACTCAAAGCCGGGCGTCGAATCCGCCGCGCGGGCCGGCTTGGACGTGATCCAGATTTCGATCATGAACGACGAACCCTGTTTTCCGGGTGCAATAGTGCAAGCCGATTGGCTTGAACTTTCCATCGCCATGCTGAAACGGAAGTCATGAGAGTACTGGCAGCCATCCTTACGCACAACCGATGCGCGCTTCTGGAACGGTGCATTGATCATGTCCTGGGGCAGTCCCGGCCGCCCGACACACTGTTGGTGATCAACAACGCAAGTACCGACGGAACCGAGTCCATGCTCTTGGCGCGGGGCATCCAACATTTTAGTCAGGAGAATGTCGGCTCGGCTGGTGGCTGGCACCGAGCCTTGAAGCATGGCCTCGAACAAGGCTACGACTGCATCTGGTTGATGGACGACGACGGTTTCCCGGCCCCCCAAGCGCTCGAAATGCTTCTTACCGAACTGAAGCCAGGTGTGGCTTGTGTTTCGTCATTCGTGGTCCAGGAAAATGATCCCGAGCGATTTGTCTTTCCGGTTCCACGTCTTGACGCCGACGGCCTCCCCGTCTTGTTTGGAACGCCAAGGAAACTCGCGTCTGTGACCGAACTGGCGCCCTACCTGTCTGACGGGGTCTATCCCTTTGCCCACCTTTTCAACGGCGCGCTTATCAACGCGGATGCGGTTGAGCGCGTCGGCAACGTCAACGTCGAGTACTTCATCTTCGGTGACGAAGTTGATTATTTCTTCAGGCTGAGGAAGGCTGGAAAAGTCTGCTCAGTAGCCAAGGCCCTGCACTTTCATCCCGACGTGTCACAGCGACCTTTGACAGAGCTGAAGTTCTACTATTACGTGAAGAACACGCTCATTCTGAACAGACTGTATTTCAAGAGGGTGTTTACGCGGAATGCGGCGACGGTTCTAGTAGCGCTGTTGCGAACAGCTCAGCGCAGTGGGCTCAGCGTGGCAGGCAGCTATGTCTTTGGTCGGCGCAAGACGCACCTCATCCGCGCGGTGCGGCTTGGGCTGCGCGGGCAGCTTGGACGCGATTTCAATGGCTGAAATCCTGGCGCGGCAAACCAGCCTATCGGCTGGTGAATTCGTTTGTGGGATGCGTCCCGACTGCGAAGCAGGCACAGCGCGATTGCGCTGGTTCCGAAATGGCTAAAGCCTGTAACGTGCTAGTGGCGGCAGCTGGCCGCGGCAGCCGCGCTGGTCTATCGTATCCAAAGACGCTATATCCCGTCTGTGGACGCCCCATCATCGTGCGATTGCTCGAAACACTCAATCGATGGGACGCCCTACCGACGATCATTGTCAGCCCTGCGGGCCGGGCGCCGATTGCCAACTGCCTGAAAAACTACAACCGTGCGGCACATTTAGTCATTCAAGAAGCGCCTACGGGGATGGGAGACGCGGTGCTCTGCTATCGAAACAGCCCAGCCTTCTCAACTTCAGATAATGTATTACTCATTTGGGGGGATATCCCGCTAATTCAATGCCGCACTATAGAGGTCATGGTGGCAACCCATTTATCCGAGCGAAACGACTTCACGTTTGCCACTGCGCATGTCGACAGTGCCTACACGCG
>JAYSPJ010000515.1:0-7791 GCA_043722155.1 Bradyrhizobium sp. | reverse complement strand
GGCGTCCTTCTCGAGGGCCGCTCCTCACTCGACGAATCGCTGGTAACAGGCGAATCCATGCCCGTCACCAAGGAAGTCGGCGGCAAGGTGATCGCGGGCACGCTCAACCAGTCCGGCGGATTCGTGATGCGCGCCGACAAGGTCGGCCGCGATACGCTGCTGTCCCAGATCGTCAAGATGGTCGCCGAGGCGCAGCGCTCGCGCGCGCCGATCCAGCGGCTGGCCGATCAGGTGTCCGGCTGGTTCGTGCCGGTGGTCATCGCCGTGGCGCTCATCGCCTTCGGCGCCTGGGCCTGGTTTGGACCAGAGCCGCGGATGGCATTCGGCCTGGTTGCCGCCGTCAGCGTGCTTATCATCGCCTGCCCCTGCGCGCTCGGCCTCGCCACGCCGATGTCGATCATGGTGGGCGTCGGCCGGGGTGCTGGGGCCGGCGTGCTGATCAAGAATGCCGAATCGCTGGAACGGATGGAAAAGGTCGACACGCTGGTGGTCGACAAGACGGGAACACTGACCGAGGGCAAGCCGAAAGTCGTCGCGATCGTTGCGGCTACGGGATTCGACGAAACCGAAATCCTGCGGCTGGCCGCCAGTGTCGAGCGTGCCAGCGAGCATCCGCTCGCCGACGCCATCGTGCGCTCGGCGAAGGAAAGAAATCTCGATGTGAGCAAGGTGGAGGAATTCGATTCACCGACCGGCAAGGGCGCCACCGGCAAGGTCGACGGCAAGAGCGTGGCTTTGGGCAATGCCAATTTCCTGGCATCGCTCGGCGTCGAAAGCCGGTCGCTGCACGAACAGGGCGAACGCCTGCGCGGCGACGGCGCCACCGTGATCAATATCGCGGTCGACGGCCGACTGGCCGGGCTGTTCGCGATCGCCGATCCGGTCAAACCGTCGACCCCGGATGCGTTGAAGGCGCTGGCGGCGGAAGGCATCAAGGTCATCATGCTGACCGGCGACAACCGGACCACGGCCAACGCCATCGCGCGGCAACTCGGCATTACCGACGTCGAGGCCGAGGTGCTTCCCGATCAGAAGAGTGCCGTCGTGGCAAAGCTGCAGAAGGCCGGGCGGGTCGTCGCCATGGCCGGCGACGGCGTCAACGACGCCCCGGCGCTCGCCGCCGCCGAAGTCGGCATCGCCATGGGCACCGGCACCGACGTGGCGATGGAGAGCGCCGGCATCACGCTGCTGGGTGGCGATCTCGGCGGCATCGTCCGTGCCCGCCGGCTCTCGCAGGCGACCATGAGCAATATCCGGCAGAATCTGTTCTTCGCGTTCATCTACAATGCCGCCGGCATCCCGATCGCCGCGGGCGTGCTCTATCCGACGTTCGGCCTGCTGCTGTCACCGATCATCGCCGCCGCCGCCATGGCGCTTTCTTCGGTCAGCGTGGTCGGCAATGCCTTGCGGTTGCGTGTGACGCGTTTGTGATTTAGCCATCAGACCATCGGAGATTCGGTCTCTGCGGTCTGGAGTGATGCCATGGCTAATTTTACGCCGCTATCGGCGGCGATCGGCGGCGCGCTGATCGGTCTTTCTTCCGTCCTGCTGATGCTGCTGACCGGCCGGATCGCCGGCATCAGCGGCATCTTCGGCGGCCTGCTGAATCCCAGAAGCGGCGAGATCGGCTGGCGCATCGCCTTTATCGCCGGGCTCATTCTGGCGCCGCTGCTTGCAGGCCTGACAGGCCACGGGATGGCCTCTCCACAAATGCCGGCAAGCTGGGCCGTCATCATCGGGGCGGGGCTGCTGGTCGGCTTCGGCACCAGGCTTGCCGGCGGCTGCACCTCCGGCCACGGCATCTGCGGAATGGCACGGCTGTCCGCCCGCTCCATCGCCGCGACCGTCATCTTCATGGTCGTCGCCATCGCGACCGTCGCTCTCACTCGTCACGTGTTCGGAGGTTAAACCATGCCGATGATCGCATCCTTGTTGTGTGGCTTGATATTCGGCGCCGGCCTGCTGATTTCGGGAATGGTTCAGCCGACCAAGGTTCTGGCGTTTCTCGATATTTTTGGAGCATGGGACCCGACCCTTGCCGTCGTGATGTTTGCGGCGCTCGCGGTGTCTGTTCCGGGATTCATGCTGGCGAAGGGCCGTTCGCGGCCGCTGCTTGCAGCTCGAAACTTCTGGCCGACCAGGGACGATATCGACCGGCCGCTCGTCATCGGATCCGCCATGTTCGGAGCAGGCTGGGGTCTCGTTGGATTGTGTCCGGGGCCGGCTTTGGAAAGCCTCGCGACGCTTTCGCCCGGCGTACTCGTGTTCGTCGCGGCGATGGCCGCGGGCATGGTCCTGCGTGACCTCTGGCAGAGGTCGCGGCCCGCGACGCCGCCGGATGAGGCGCTGGCCCGACGGCCCGGCTAGTCTCGTCACTATCCTGCGTTCTCGCCGGACGGCGTCTGCGGCTTGGTGTCCCGAAGCGCGATGTAGATCGCGGGAATCACGAGCACGGTGAGCAACGTCGACGACGCCAGTCCAAACAGCAGCGAAATCGCCAGACCCTGAAAGATCGGATCGAGCAGGATCGTCGCCGCGCCGATCATGGCGGCCAGCGCGGTGAGCAGGATCGGCTTGAAGCGCACGGCGCCGGCTTCCAGCACGATATCGCGCATCGATCGGTTGTCGCCGGCGCTGTGGCGGATGAAGTCGACCAGCAGGATCGAATTGCGGACGATGATGCCGGCCAGCGCGATGAACCCGATCATGGAGGTCGCGGTGAACGGCGCACCCAGCAGCCAATGGCCGATCAAAATGCCGATCAGCGTCAGCGGAATCGGCGTCAGGATCACCAGCGGCAGGCGGAAGCTACGGAACTGGGCCACCACCAGCACATAGATCCCGAGGATCGCGGCGCCGAACGCGGCGCCCATGTCGCGGAACGTGACATAGGTGATCTCCCATTCGCCGTCCCACAGCAGCGTCGGGCGGGACTCGTCGGCCGGCTGGCCGTGCAGGCCGATGACGGGCTTCTGCAGCTTGCCCCAATCGTGCGCGTCGATGCGGTCGGCGACCGCCAGCATGCCGTAGAGCGGCGCCTCGAAACGGCCTGCCAGCTCGGCCATCACCATGTCCGCGAACCGGCCGTCACGACGAAAGATCTGCGGCGAGCCTTCCTCGATGGTCGCCTTCACCAACTGGCCCAGTTCGACCACGGTCTTGCTGCCGGGAAGCGTGTTGGCAGGCACCGGCGTCGAGGCAAGCGCCTCCGTCCAGGCGAGGTCGCGCTTCGGCAGCCGGACGGCGATCTCGATCGGATTGCGGTCTTCGCCGCGGTGCGAATACCCTACGGATACGCCGCCGAACAGCGTCTGGATGGTATCGTAGACGTCGCGCTGCTCGACGCCGAAGAATTCAAGTCGGTCCTGGTCGATCGAAAGCCGGAGCCGGGGCCGTTTCTGTCCGATCGAATCGTCGATATCGACGATGAACGGCACTTCGGCGAAGATTTTCTTGAGCTCGCCCGTCACCGCCCGGCGGGTGGCCGCGTCGGGCCCGTAGATCTCGGCCAGCAGCGTCGCCAGAACCGGCGGACCGGGCGGCACTTCGACCACCTTGATGCTGGTGCCATCGGGAACATGGACGGCCTTGAGACGCTGCCGTAGGTCGAGCGCGATATCATGGCTCGCGCGCTTGCGGTCGGAGCGTGCGGCAAGATTGACCTGCAGTTCACCCAGTTCCGGCCGCTCGCGCAGATAATAGTGCCGGACCAGGCCATTGAAATTGAACGGCGCCGGCGTGCCGGCATAGGACTGCACCGAAATGATCTCGGGCAGGCCGCGGGCGACATCGGCGGCGGCGAACAAGGTCCGCTCGGTGTCTTCGAGGCTGGCCCCCTCGGGGAGGTCGACGACCACCGCGATCTCGGATTTGTTGTCGAACGGCAGCAACTTGACCGTCACGGACTTGGTGGCGAACAGGGTCATCGATAACAGGGTCGCGACCCCGACGCCGATCAGGAATATCCAGGCCGAACGCTTGCTGGCGACGATCGGAGTTGCGATGCGGCGATAGATGCGCCCGAGCGCGCCTTCGTCGTGCGCGGCATGCGCAGCACCCGCGGCGGCGTCCTTCGGCGCCAGACGCAGCATCAGCCAGGGCGCCACCACCATCGCAACGAAGAACGAGAACAGCATTGCGGCGGAAGCATTGGCGGGAATCGGCGCCATATACGGGCCCATCAGCCCCGACACGAACAGCATCGGCAGCAGCGCGGCAACGACGGTCAGGGTCGCAACGACAGTCGGATTGCCGACCTCGGCAACGGCCTCGATGGTGGCCTGCAGCCGTGGCCGCCCGTCCCGCATCGCCCAATGGCGGGCGATATTCTCGACCACCACGATGGCGTCGTCGACCAGGATGCCGATCGAGAAAATCAATGCGAACAGGCTGACGCGGTTGATCGTATAGCCCATCAAATTCGCGGCAAACATCGTCAGCAGGATTGTCGTGGGAATCACGACCAGCGTGACGAGCGCCTCGCGCCAGCCGATCGCGATCGCGATCAGGACGACGATCGAGATCGTCGCCAGACCGAGGTGAAACAGGAGTTCGTTGGCCTTCTCGTTCGCCGTCTCACCATAGTCCCGGGTGACGGTGACCTCGACCTCATCAGGGATGAGGCGCGATTTCAGCGCGGCAAGCCGGTGCGCAATCTCTTCGGAAACGACGACCGCATTGGCGCCCGCTCGCTTGGCGAGCGCCAGGCTGACCGCGGGAACCCGTTCCCACTTGCCCTTGCCGTCACGCGCATCGTTCCAGACACGGTGCTCGGTCGCATTGGGCCCAATAACCACCGCGGCCACGTCCTTGACGTAAACCGGACGTCCGTCCCGGGCCGAGATCAGCAGCAGGCCGATATCGGGAATGCCGGCCAGCGTCTGGCCCGCCGACACGCTGCGAACCGCGCCGGCGTCGCGGACCTGTCCCGCCATGAACGAGCGGTTGGCGTCCTTCACCTTGGCGACGAGTTGCTGCAGCGTCACGCCAAACAGCGACAGTTTTTCCGGATCGGGCTCCACCCGGATTTGCTGGGCTCCGCCACCGGAAATGTAGGTCAGGCCGATGCTGTCGACCTTCATCAGTTCCGAGCGCAGCTTGTCGGCGAGTTCGTAGAGATCCTTGTCGGTCCAGCGGTCGGCGGCATCCGGCTTGGGTGAAAGCGTCAGCACGGTCACGGCGACGTCGTTGATGCCTCGGCCGACGATCAGGGGCTCGGGAATGCCGACCGGGATGCGGCCCAGATTGGCGCGGATTTTCTCGTGAACGCGAAGGATGGCGTCCTCGGACTTGGTTCCGACCAGGAAGCGCGCGGTGACCATGACGCGGTCGTCTTCGGTCTGGCTGTAGACATGCTCCACGCCATCGATGCCCTTGACGATGGATTCGAGCGGCTTGGTGACCAACTCGACCGCATCCGGGCCGCGCAGTCCGTCCGCATTGACGCGGATGTCGACCATCGGGACGCTGATCTGGGGCTCTTCCTCGCGCGGAATGACGACCACGGCGATCATGCCCACGACCAGCGAAGCGAGCAGAAACAGCGGCGTCAGCGGTGAACCGATGGTCGCCCGCGTGAGCCGGCCTGAAAGTCCGAGGTTCACGGTTGCACCAACTGGTCGCCGGGGCGAATGCCGGACAGGATCTCGAGACCATTGGGCAGGTCCGGGCTGACCAGATTCCGCCCACGCTGCACCGGCGCGCTGACCGTGCGGTCGGCCTGGCGTATCTGGACGTAGTCAATGCCAAAGCGTGTGGTGACGTAGTTCGTCGGAATCACGAACGCCATCCGCTCGCCGCCGGATATCCAGACCCGCAAGCGGTCGCCGACGAAATATTCCCCGAGATTGTCCACGGTGGCGTCCGCGATCACGCGGCCATCCTCGATCTGCGGATAGACGAGATCGATCACCCCGGATTTCGGGCTCTGGTCGCCAAATTCGGCGCCATCGATCCTGATCTTGTCGCCGGCCTTCAGGGAGCGGGCATGCCGCTCCGGCACGCGCAGCCTCAATTTGAAATTCTGTTGCGCGATCATCGCAACGGGGTCGCCGGGCAACACGACGGAGCCCACGGCGACCAGCTTCTTCAGCACGCGCCCGCCGGCGGGCGCCAGCACCTGCCCTTCGTTGAACTGCTGCTGGACCACCGCGCGTTCGGCGGCCTTCGCCCGCAGGCCGTTCTCCGCCACATTGAGCGCGGTGCGCGCCTCATCGAGCCTGACCCGGGGAAGCGTGCCACGCTCCACCAGTCCCTCGATTCGCGTAAAATCGATCTGCGCCTGACCCGACTGCGCCTGCAGGGCGTCGATCTGCGCATCCAGCGACTTCATCTGCAGCGCAAGCTTGTCGTCGCCTATCGCGGCGATCGCCTGCCCGCGCGTCACCGGATCTCCTTCGCGGACGTTGAGCTGAACGATGGTGCCCCCGATACGCCCGCGGGCCGGAACCACGCTGATGCTCTCGACGGTTGCGAACACCGCCTTTTCATCCGCGACCGGCCGCAAGGCAACGGTCAGGCCTTGCGCGGCGGCGGCATTGGCGCCCAATGCCGCCGCCGCGAGAATGCTCCACGAAATCAATCTGCGCATCAGAGTAACCTTTCCGCCCCTGGCGGTTGTCGAAGCATCTCATGGAAATTCGCCGCGGCTGCGTTGACCTGCCTCAAGCCGCCGCCTGCGCGCCCCTATAATCTGGTCTTCGCTTTCCTGGCTTTCGGCGGCGCGCAATAGACCTGATAGAGCGTTTTCAGGATCTGGCGCGCGGGATCGCTGGCGATCGAGTAGTAGATCGTCTGGGCATCACGCCGCGCCAACACCAGACCATCCTTGCGGAGCAGGGCAAGATGCTGGGACACCGTGGAATCACGAAGGCTCAGGAACGCCGCGAGATCGCCGACCGAGCGCTCGCCGTCGATCAGCTGACAAATGATCAGCAGCCGATGCCGGTTGGACAGCGCCTTCAAGAGGTCGCTGGCCCTGTCGGCCGCGGATTCCATGATCGCGCCATCTATTTTCATACTTGCGTATATACGATAGTTCGCATATATAGTCAAGACGAACAGCCAGCGGACCAGGGAAAATTGGCGCAGCCGTCCACAGGGAATGCAGCCAACGGAGGTGACCATGTCGGAAGTTGTCGTTATCGGGGCCGGCCTCAGCGGAACGCTGATGGCCTATGAACTGTTACCGCAGCTGGGGAAGGACGACCGCCTGACCGTGGTTTCCCAGGGTCCGATCTATCACTTCGTCCCCTCCAATCCCTGGGTCGCGATCGGCTGGCGCAAGCGCAGCGATATCGAGATCGACCTTGTCGACATCATGAAACGCAAGGGCGTGCGGCTGCTGACGCAGGGCGCGCAGCGCGTGCATCCAGGCGAAAACCGCGTCGAACTCGCCGACGGCGCCTCGATCGATTACGACTACCTCGTCGTGGCGACCGGGCCGGAGCTCGCATTCGACGAGATCCCGGGGCTCGGGCCGGACGGCCATACCCAATCGATCTGCCACGTCGACCACGCCACCCACGCCAAGGATGCCTTCGAAAAGCTCGCTGCGAATCCGGGCCCTGTGGTGATCGGCGCCGTGCAAGGCGCCTCCTGTTTCGGCCCGGCCTACGAATTCCTGTTCATCCTGGAAACCGAGCTGCGTCGCCGCAAGTTGCGCGATCGCGTGCCCATGACCTTCGTCACCTCGGAACCCTATATCGGCCATCTCGGCCTCGACGGGGTCGGCGACACCAAAGGCCTGCTCGAAAGCGAAATGCGCGAGAAGCATGTCAAATGGATCACCAA
>JAYSPJ010000514.1:0-7208 GCA_043722155.1 Bradyrhizobium sp. | reverse complement strand
CCGCCGCGAGCGTCATCTTCACGCGATGGGGACCGAAGGGCGGCCCGGTGCCGGATATCCGCCCTGCATTGTCGTAATCGTCATTGCTTCGCTTCGCTCGCAATGATGGTGGTTGGGGCGGAGCGTCAAAGGTCTACGTACACACCGCCTCGACATTGTTGCCGTCAGGGTCGATCAGGAACGCCGCATAATAGCTCGGGCTGTAGTCGGCGCGCGGGCCGGCGGCGCCGTTGTCGCGGCCTCCGGCCTTGAGTCCCTCGCTGTGAAATTGCCTGATCGCGGCATGATCGGGCGCACGGAAGGCGACATGGGCGCCGGCGTTGGCCGGCCCCTGGTGCAGATGAAGCCAGAGCGCCGGTTCGCCCTCGGGGCCGAAGCCCGCGCCGCTCTCGTCGCGCGAACACAGCACGAATCCGAGTGGCGCCAGCGCCGCGGTATTGGCCGACCAGGACCGATCCCGCCACCAGTTCGAAGGTGCGGCCGCGGCTGCGGCAGCCGAAACTGCCCTTGCGGACATAGGAAACCGAGTGGCCGCGATGCTGCTCCACGAACGGCGTGTCCGCCGGACCGGCGCTGCAGCGGAAGTCGAATACGGAGATGGAATCGCCCTGCAAAAGCGGGGTTGCCGTCATGCCGCGAGTCTAGCCCTGCAGGCGCGGCGGGGCAACGGGAAGCAGCACGTCGAACAGGGTCTTGCTGCTGACGGCGCTGCGTGCGCCCTCGATCGAAAGCAGCATGCGCTTGGAGATACTGCCGCCGTGCGGGGACATCTTGTCGGCATAGCTGCCGGCTTCGAGCACGCGATGGCAGGGCACGATGACCACGAACGGGTTACGGGCCAGCGCCTGCGCCACCGAGTGCACCGCGCCCGGCGCGCCGAGCCGTGCGGCGATTTCGCCATAGGTGCGGGTTTCGCCGCGCGGGATCGCGCGGGTCAGCTGGTAAACCCGCTGATTGAAGGCGTGCATGCCGGTCAAATCGAGGCTGATGTCGGAAAGGTCGGAGGCATGGCCGCGCAGCAGCGCCGCGATGCCTTCGATCGCGATCTCGACGTTCAGCGGCGGGCGCTGGTCGCGGGCGTCGGGATAGAGTTGATACAGCCGCCGCCGGGTCTCGATCTCGCGCGCCTCGGGCAGTTGCACGCCCACGATGCCGGCAAGACCCCATGCGATGCCGCACCGGCCGATCATCGTGTCGAAAATAGTGTACCCACGCCCCGACATTACGCTACCCACTCCGGAAAGGATCATAGCACCGTCATAAACGGCTGCACCTGGAATCTTCGGGGTCGGTTAAGGGCGGTGGGGGGCCGGGGTGGCAAGCCGCTTGGCGGGGCGGGCGGTCTCGGCTAATTAGAGAGTCAGGCGACCGCGGGCGTAGCTCAATGGCAGAGCAGGAGCTTCCCAAGCTCACGACGAGGGTTCGATTCCCTTCGCCCGCTCCAGTTTTCCAGCCCCGCGAAGCGGAATGTGCTAGGTTGCGGCCATGGTCAGAACGCTCGAACAAGCCATTGCGCAAATTTCGCGGCTGTCCGACGCCGATCAGGAAAAGATCGGTCGCAGGCTGCTCTCGCACGTCGAAAAGCTCAATGCGCTTCGTGGTGAAATAGACAAAGGCATCGGTTCGCTCGATTCCGGCGAAGGCCGCACCGTGAATATCGAAGACTTCCTTTCCGAGAAAAATTCACGACATGGTGGGGCATAGACCTCCGGTCATTTGGTCGCCTGAAGCTCTCGACGATGTCGACCGCCTGTGGGACTACTACACTCACATTGCCGGGCCGCCGACGGCCGACAAGGTCATCCGCGAGATCGCGAAAGTCGTCAAAGTCATTGATGACTTTCCTTCCGCGGGGCGCGCGCGTAACGAGATTCGGGCGGGTCTGCGCTCACTCGCCGCCACGCCTCAGATCGTATTTTATCGCTTGAACAATGGTCGGCCGGAAGTCGTGCGTGTGCTCGATGGGCGACAGGATATTGAGGAAATTTTTTCCGATGACGGGAGTGGTTAGTCGGATGCGGGCAAGTTAGCCGAAGGCGTAACCCGCCGATAAATGAGATGATGGCGGATTACGCCTTCGACTCCAATCCGCCCTACGGGCTGCCACGGAGGCCGACGGCCGTGCAAAAATGCTAATCTACTTAACTGAGAATCAGTTGATTTTTGAGAAGATCAGTGGCGGGCAAAACGATCACACCAGCCTTGGGCGAAAGCTCGTTTAGCTGCCCGCACTGCGGGGCAATTTCACATCAGACTTGGTACAAGCTGTTCCTCCAAGGTTACGAGAAGGATCAGAAACCCTGGATGCCGGAGCCTGACATAATCGACCGCATCAAGCAGAACAGAGAAATCCAAGACAAGAAATCCCTAACAGAGTTCTTTACTAAGGCGCTCTCGAAGAAGCTCTTTCGTGAAATCCACGAAAATAATTCGTATCTCACATCCGAGATAGTAAACCTCAACATAAGCCGTTGTTATAGCTGTGAGGAATATTCCGTATGGATTGCCGATGGTCTCATTCACCCAGCACAGCCAACCGAATTTCAGCCCAACGAGGAAATGCCGTCGGATGTTTTGCTCGATTTCAACGAAGCATCTTCGATTGTCGATAAGTCTCCTAGGGGAGCGGCAGCTTTGCTACGATTGGCAATTCAGCGACTAATGCCGCACCTAGGATGCAAAGGAAAGAATCTCGACGACGATATTGGAGAGTTGGTGAAACGGGGTTTGGACAGTCGTGTGCAAAAGGCGCTTGATGTTGTCCGGGTCATCGGCAACAACGCTGTCCACCCGGGCCAGATCGATTTGCGCGAAGATAAAGCAATTGCCGTTAAGCTTTTCGACCTTGTGGACCTCATCGTGGAGGCAATGATTGCAACGCCGAAGCACATCGAGAAAATGTACGGGAAGTTGCCAGAAGGCGCATTGAAAGCCATTGAGAAGCGGGACGGTGGCGGCTCATAGCGCGCCGACGCCTCCCGCACAACACCTCGAAATCCGGAGCTAAAAGAGAGCCAAATCGAGAATAGCGGAGTAATATCACCGTCGAAAAAAGGTTCCCAAGCTCACGACGAGGGGGTCGGTTCCCTTCGACCCCTCCAGCTTTCGCCGGCCCTTGGCAGATCCGACCCCGGCAGACAGCGGCCTAGCATTAGCCCCCGATCGCGCCTATATTTGGAAGGTCGCAAGACGATGGCGCTGAAACTCAGAGCGGACTGCAGGCAGACCCGGGGGCAGTACCCGGCGCCTCCACCCTAGCAGCTTGAGCCTAAAGGTCTCATTCCGGTGAGATCGATGTTGCCGCAAGGCAAGATCCCTGGGCTGCTACGGCGGGGGCGAAACAGGATCGATGGCTGCGAAGAAGCTCTGAATTGTGCTCGGCATGATACCGCCGTTATCGGGTCAAAAACCTAAATGCAAACGATAACGTTGCATTGAACGAAGTGCGCCTCGCGGCGTAACCTGTTCGGGGTTGGTCCACCTGGCAACAGAACGGCCATCGCCGCGTCAACCTTCGGGTTGGCGCGGCTTTATTTTGTGCCGGCTCCAGCGTTGGCGCGTTGCCTTCAACTCGGGTGGTCACCGTGCTAGACAACGGCATGCGGCAACAGGGAGGTGAGCGTTGACCGAGGCGATCGCTTCCGCTGACCAATCCCGCCATGGCCTGCTCAAGATCGCAGCCGGCGGCGTGTTGACCGGCATCCTGACGCCGCTGCTGCCGCCGGTGATCGACAAGCTCGGTGGCGCGCCCGGCGATTTCCGGATCGCGCTGGTGGCGGTCCCGTTCGCCGTGCTGGTGTTCGTTCTGGTGCGGCGGCTCAGCGCCGATCCGTGGTGGGCGGCGTTGACCGCCGCCATCGTCACCCTGATCGCCTTCGTGTGCGCGGTGAATGCCGCGATCTTCATCGACGCGCAAGCCGATGGTTTGGGCAAGACGCCGAGAAATATTCTGGCCGGCCTGACCGGCGGTTTTGTCGGCGCCGGCCTTATGGCGCTGGCGGTCGCTTGGCTGCCGGCCGGTCCGCGCAACTTCATGGCGTGGCTGCCGATGCTGATATCAGGCACCGTGACCGGCGCATTGCTGGCGCTCGACAATGCGCTCGACCTCGATTTGACCTCGTTTCTCTTTCCGGTCTGGCAGGCATGCGTCGCGGTCGGGCTTGCGCGGGCGCTGCGGCGGACGATACTCATCTAGGACAATCGCCCGCCCCATCCCCCAGCCAGCAAGGTTTCGATGTCGCCACCGCTCTTGTTCCAGCCGATCACCATCCGCGGCGTCACCGCCAGGAACCGCATCCTGATTTCGCCGATGTGCCAGTACTCGGCCATCGACGGCCTCGCCAGCGACTGGCACCTGGTGCATCTCGGCAAATTCGCGCAAGGCGGCGCCGGCATCGTCATGACCGAGGCCGCCGCCGTCACCGCCGAGGGCCGCATCACCCATGGCGATCTCGGATTGTGGCACGACGGCCAGATCGCGCCGCTGGAGCGGATCGCCGCGTTCCTGCGGGATAACGGCGCGGTGCCGGCGATCCAGCTCGCGCATGCCGGCCGCAAGGCCAGCATGCAGCGGCCGTGGTACGGCAACGCGGCGCTCGATGCCGATGACCACGCGCGCGGCGACCTGCCGTGGCGCACCGTGGCGCCGAGCGCGATTGCGTTGGACGAGGGCTGGCTGACGCCGGCTGCGCTCGACCTCGACGCACTCGAGAGCCTGCGCGAGCATTGGCGCCTCGCCACCTTGCGCGCCGTCGACGCCGGGTTCGAACTGCTCGAAGTCCACTGCGCGCATGGCTATCTGCTGCACGAATTCCTGTCGCCATTGTCGAATCATCGCCCCGATGGCTATGGCGGCGATCGCGCCGGGCGGATGCGCTATCCGCTGGAAATCATCGAGACCGTACGGGCGGCATGGCCCGCCGAAAAGCCGCTGTCGGTGCGGATTTCCTCGGTCGACGGCGTCGAGGGCGGACTCGATCTCGCCGACCAGATCGCCTTTGCGATCGAGGCCAAGGCGCGCGGCGTCGATCTGATCGACTGCTCCTCCGGCGGATTGCTGGGCTCGGCGACCGCGGCGCGGATTCCGCGCGGCTACGGCTTTCAGGTGCCCTATGCGAGTGAAATCCGAAAGCAAGCCGGCATCGCCACCATCGCGGTCGGCCTGATCCTGCATCCGGAGCAGGCCGAGGATATCCTGGCGAACGGACAGGCCGACTTGATCGCGGTCGGCCGCGAGGCGCTGTTCGATCCGAACTGGCCGCTGCATGCGCAGCTCGCGCTCGGCGAGCCCGGCGGCGAAGTGTTCGAATCCTGGCCGAAGCAATATGGCTGGTGGCTGGAACGTCGCGAGCCCGGCCTGCGCAAGCTCGACGGCCCGGCATTGCCGTTCCGGAAGGGCTGAGGGCGCGCCTGTCGCGCACCTCAGCCAACCGAAACCGCCCCGGCCACGCGGGGCCGGGTCAACTGGACAGGTTTACCGCGCCGCAGTCACCATGATCTCGACGTTGTATTGCGGCGACGCAAGCCTGGCCTCGACGGTGGCGCGCGCCGGGGTATTTCCCGCCGATACCCAGCCGTCCCACACCGCGTTCATCTCGGCGAAGGTCTTCATGTCGGTGAGATAGATCGTCGCCGTCAGCAGCTTCGACTTGTCGCTTCCGGCCTTCTTGAGATGGCCATCGATGGTCGAGAGCACGTCCTGCGTCTGCTTGGTGACGCTTGCGCCGGCTGCGTTGCTGGCGACGACGCCGGCGAGATAGACGGTGTCGCCGTGGATGACGACCTGGCTCATGCGCGGGCCGGTATCGAAACGCTGGATGGTCATATGGCTCTCCTGACGTGTGGGGCCGACTACTTAGCGCGTGGGCGCGTCATGCGCCACTGGGTTCTCGCGAGCGGTCTCACCCCGCCGCCTTCGCCGCCGCCCTCCCCGCATTCCTCCCGGAGAACAGGCAGCCCCCCAGAAACGTCCCTTCCAGCGAACGATAGCCGTGCATGCCGCCGCCGCCGAAACCGGCGGCTTCGCCGGCCGCGTAAAGCCCCGGCATGATCGCGCCGTCGCTGCCGAACACGCGGGAGTCGAGGTCGGTCTCGAATCCGCCCAGTGTCTTGCGGGTCAGGATGTTGAGTTTCACGGCGATCAGGGGACCCTGCGCGGGATCGAGAATCCGGTGCGGTTTGGCGGTGCGGACCAGCCGGTCGCCGATGTATTTTCGCGCGTTGTGGATGTTCATCACCTGCGCGTCCTTAACGTAGGGATTTGCGATCTCGCGGTCGCGCGCCTCGATCTGGGCTTTTACAAATTCGAGCTTCAGCAGATTGTCGCCGCTGAGCTTGTTCATGGCCTCGACGAGATCGCCGAGATTGTCGCGCACGATGAAATCGACGCCGTGGGTCTTGAACGCTTCCACCGGCGCCGGCGCGCCCTTGTTGGTGGCGCGGCGCGCGGTCATCAGCCAGCTTTTTCCCGTGAGGTCGGGGTTCTGTTCGGAGCCGGAGAGCGCAAACTCCTTCTTGATGATGCTCTGGGTCAGCACGAACCACGAATAGTCGTAGCCGGTGCCCATGATGTATTGCAGCTGTCCGAGCGTGTCGGAGCCCGGAAACAGCGGCGAGGGCAGGCGTTTGCCTGACGCGTCGAACCACATTGACGACGGTCCGGGCAGGATCCGGATGCCGTGGCGCGGCCAGATCGGCGCCCAGTTCCGGATGCCCTCGACATAGTGCCACATCCGGTCGCGGTTGATCAGCCGCGCGCCGGTGGCCTCGGTGATGCCGATCATCCGGCCGTCGACATGTTCGGGCACGCCGGAGATCATGTCTTTCGGCGGCTCGCCGAGACGCTTCGGCCAGTTCTGCCGCACCAGATCGTGATTGCCGCCGATGCCGCCGGAGGCGACGATCACCGCCTGCGCGTGCAGGCTGAAGTCGCCGGTGACTTTTCGCGAAGAGCTCTTGCCGCGTTCGACGTGATCCGGCTCGAGGATCGTGCCGCTGACGCCGTCGACGGTGCCGTTGGTGACGCCGAGCGCGTCGACGCGGTGGCGGAATTTGAAGGTCAGGCGGCCGCTCGCCTGCGCTTCACGCGCCCGCCGCTCGAACGGTTCGACGATGCCGGGGCCGGTGCCCCAGGTGACATGGAACCGCGGCACCGAATTGCCGTGGCTCATCGCGTCATAGCCGCCGCGCTCGGCCCAGCCGACCACCGG
>JAYSPJ010000513.1:0-2592 GCA_043722155.1 Bradyrhizobium sp. | reverse complement strand
CTGATCTACTGGCCGGTGGTGCCGGGCGCGCCGAAACCGCCGCAGGACGCCATCAACCGCATCGACGCCTATATGAAACAGGGCGGCACCGTCCTGTTCGATACCCGCGACGCCATCGAGGCGCCGCCGGGCGACAACGGCGCGTCGCAGACGCCGGGCATGCAAACCCTGCGCGAAATTCTCGCCTCGCTCGACGTGCCCGAACTCGAACCGGTGCCGCGCGAACACGTCTTGACCAAGACGTTCTATCTGCTGCGCGATTTCCCCGGCCGCTTCAACTCGGGCCAGACCTGGGTTGAAACCTTGCCGCGCGACGAAGACGACGAGGCGGCCTCGAGGCCGGCCCGCGGCGGCGACGGCGTCTCGCCGATCATCATCACCTCGAACGATCTGGCCGGCGCCTGGGCCTTGCGTCCGGACGGCCAGCCGATGCTGCCGCTGACGCCGGGCGAACCGCGGCAGCGCGAATACGCCTTCCGCGCCGGCGTCAACATCGTGATGTACACGCTGACCGGCAACTACAAGGCCGACCAGGTGCACGCACCGGCGCTGATCGAACGGCTCGGGCAGTAGGAACGCACCATGCAATACGGCATCGCGTTTACGCCGCTCGTTCCCTCGCTGGTGCTCTGGATCGCGCTGGCCGCCATCGCTGTCATCGCGGTGCTGCTGTTGCTCGGCCGCGCCCGCGGCGCCGCGGTGCGCGTGACCGCGCTGGCGCTGATCCTGCTGGCGCTGGCCAATCCGTCGTTTACCCGCGAGGACCGCGAGCCGCTGACGTCGGTCGCCGCCGTCGTGATCGACAAGAGCCCGAGCCAGAATTTCGGCGAGCGCACCCGCAAAACCGAAAAGGCGCGCGAGGCGCTGGTCGACAGCCTGAAGAAGATCAAGGGCGTCGAGGTACGGGTGGTCGAAGCCGGCCAGGCCGACGGCGAAACCGACGGCACCCGGCTGTTCGGCGCGCTGTCATCGGCGCTGTCGGACGTTCCGGTCGATCGCGTCGCCGGCGCCTTCCTGATCACCGACGGCCGGGTGCATGACATTCCCGCCAACGCCGCGGCGGTCGGATTCCAGGCCCCGGTGCACGCCCTGATCACCGGTCGCAAGGACGAACGCGACCGCCGCATCGCGATTTCTGCCGCGCCCCGCTTCGGCATCGTCGGACAGGTGCAGACCATCACGTACCGGCTGGACGACCAGGGCGTCAGCGGCGAGCGCGCCAAAATCGTGGTGCGCCGCGACGGCGAGGTGATCAACGAGCGCACCGCGCTGAGCGGCCAGACCGTCAATGTCGAGATCGACATCAAGCACGCCGGGCCGAACATCGTCGAGATCGAAGCCTCGCCGCTGGAAAATGAACTGACGCTGGTCAATAACCGCGCGGTGGTGGCGATCGACGGCGTGCGCGACAAATTGCGGGTGCTGCTGGTCTCGGGCGAGCCGCACTCCGGCGAACGCACCTGGCGGAACCTCCTGAAGTCCGATGCCAGCGTCGATCTCGTGCATTTCACGATTCTGCGTCCGCCGGAGAAGCAGGACGGGACGCCGATCAACGAACTCAGCCTGATCGCGTTTCCGACCCGCGAATTGTTTCAGCAGAAGATCAACGAATTCCAGCTGATCATCTTCGACCGCTACGCCCGCCAGGGCGTGCTGCCGATCGCCTATTTCGACAACATCGCGCGCTACGTGCGCGCCGGCGGCGCGGTGCTGGTGTCGGCGGGGCCGGATTACGCGTCGACCACCAGTATCTGGCGCACGCCGCTGGATTCGGTGCTGCCGGCCGAACCCGTCGGGGTCACCGAGAAGCCGTATTACGCGCATCTGAGCGACGCCGGCAAACGCCATCCGGTGACGCGCGGGCTGGAAGGCTCCGCCACCGAGCCGCCGCGCTGGAGCCGGTTCTTCCGCACCGTCGACACCCGCAACGCCATCACCCCGCCGGTCATGACCGGCGCCGACGGCAAGCCGCTGCTGCTGCTGTCGCGCTTCGGCGAGGGCCGCGTCGCCTTGCTGCTGTCGGACCACATCTGGCTGTGGGCGCGCGGCTATGAGGGCGGCGGACCGCATCTCGACCTGCTGCGGCGAACCTCGCACTGGCTGATGAAGCAGCCCGATCTGGACGAGGAAGCATTGCGTCTTCAGATCAGCGGCAAGGATCTCGTGGTGCTGCGCCAGACCATGGCGGACAGCGTCACGCCGGTCACGGTGACTTCGCCCTCGGGTGCGGCGCGCGAACTGACGCTGAGCAGCAACGAACCCGGCACCTGGCGCTCGGCCATCCCCGCCAGCGAACTCGGCCTGTGGCAGGCCACCGACGGCACGCTGAAGGCGCTGATCAATGTCGGCCCCACCAACCCCAGGGAATTTTCGGAAGTCACTTCAACCGCCGGATTGCTGAGGCCGCTGGCGCAGGCCACCGGCGGCGACGCGCGGCGCCTGGTCGATGGCTCCAGCCTCGAGGTTCCGCGCATCGTGCCGGTGCGCGCGTCCGGCATCTTCCGCGGCGATGGCTGGATGGGCGTCAAGATGCGCGATGCCAGCGTGGTGCGCGGCGTCGGCGTGCTGCCGATCTTCGCCGGCCTGATCGGC
>JAYSPJ010000512.1:0-9269 GCA_043722155.1 Bradyrhizobium sp. | reverse complement strand
AACCCGCCCGCGCTCGATGCTAGCCAAATCCAGAAGCCCGCGCTGACGACGCCGGCAGGCGATCCAGCGGCCCGCCGCGACGCTCGCCTCCGCGACGCTTGGAAGGGAGCGAACTGACATGCAGCTTCCATCTTTAGCGCTGGTGAAGCTACAGCGACTCCAGCAATCTGAAGCTGATGCTCGCGATGCTGCTAGCACGGTATCGCGACGATTATCCGACACCAACAGAGCGCTCGCGACAGCTCCCGCCTCCGAATACGCCAACATCGAGGCGGAGTCAGCAAGACTGCTTTCACGGCAGGCGGACCTTGCCGCAAAGCACCGCGCCCTTGCCGACATCAATGCAGCGCTCACTCGCTGGCTTTCGACGGCGACTGGCACCCTGGAATATGTGAAGCCGGCGAAGGCGGTGCTGCAGAAGGGAGAGACGATATCGGCTGCGATCATTCGCCTGCGGGAACGCATCGGAGTACTGAGCGCGGAGCGCACCAAGGTGATGCAGTGCCGGGTGCCGGCGTCCGACCTCAAGGCATCGGCTATTCAATATGTCGATGCGCTGGCGCTGCGGGGGAGCCCTCGCATAATCATCGCCGATCATGCCCGCATCGAAGTAAAATTCGACGGTGCCGTGACTTGGGAGGATCAAGGGCTCGCCGCAAAGATGCCGGCCATTCTGGCATGGCTCGACCCCGAGGCCTTCAAGAAGCGACTCTCCGAGTCCATCGACAAGATGCCGGAACCTCCGCTCACGATGACCGGGAAGGCCAAAGCGGAAAGACTGGTCGTGCTCGAGGCGGAGCTTTTGCAACTTGAACGTGTAGAAGAGGCGCTAGTCACGTCCTGCGAAGAAGGTGAAGGCCCGCTGGTGATGCGCAGGCTCTTGGCTGATCCGCGCGCTGTGCTCTGCCTCGGCACAATCCAGCCCAAAGCGGTGAAGCCGGAACGAAAGGTGGAGCGAGTCAAAGCCGACGACGCGGTCTAGCCAGCAATACCCTCCCGTCCGAACCAACCAGCGGGAGGGCATGCTCGGGATCGGGCTGTGATACCGTCGACGATCCCGGGGGGCGCGCAGTGCGCAGGTCGTGCCCGTCAAAATAACAGCGCACTGTCCATGGCCGCCTCATAGCCGGCGCGATGGGCCAGCCCGTCGCCGTATGGCATCGTCCGGCGGCGGGCACAGTTTCGGATGGCGAAGCATTGATCGCCATCCGGTTCGAGCGCTCCGGTGGTCGGCTTTCTTGCTCGGCATGCCAGCGGACGAGCTTGTCAGCCCGGTTGCCGAGGCCGTCCAGCGCCTCATTCCGCTCTGCCGCCTATCTCGGCTCCCAGAAGCAGATTACTGCGCTGGACGCCCTCTCTGACGGTCGCTGCCCGGGCGGAGCGGCGGGGCCGAGATCGCATGCAGCCGCACGTTGACAAATCACCGGCATTGCCTGTTATTTCGTCAAATGGGCAATCACCTCTACTACGGCGACAATCTCGACATCTTGCAAAGCAGCATCGCGACTGAAAGTGTGGACTTGGTCTATCTGGACCCGCCCTTTAATTCTCAAGCAAATTACAACGTGCTTTTCAAAGCGCCGTCGGGGCAGCAATCAAAAGCACAGATCGAAGCCTTCGAAGATACTTGGCATTGGAATGACGCGGCGGAGCGCGCATTCGACGAGGTCATGGGCTCGGGCAATACCGATGCGGCTGAAATGCTGCGCGCGATGCGGTCGTCTCTGAAAGAGAATGACATGATGGCATATCTCACAATGATGTCCATCAGATTGCTTGAACTTCATCGGGTCTTGAAGTCGACAGGCAATCTCTTCTTACACTGCGATCCGACCGCCAGCCACTATTTGAAGATCTTGCTAGACGCAATTTTTGGCCCTTTGCAATTTCGCAACGACATCATTTAGAAGCGACAGAGCGCCCACAGCGATGCGCGCTCCAAATTTGCCAGCGTGAATGACAATTTGCTTTTTTACTGCAAATCATCCGCCTCAAAATTCAATGTCGTCCATCAAGAGCATGACCCGCAGTATTTGGAGACTTTCTATCGCTTCACAGATGATGCTGGAAGACGCTATCGGCTGAGCGATATGTCGGCTCCCGAAGGCGGCGGAATGGCCGCCATCAATAAGACGACTGGAAAATCCAATGGCTCCTATGATTGGAAAGGATACCAACCGCCTGCGCGAGGCTGGCGCTATAGCCGCGAAACAATGCAGAAGCTTCACGATGAAGATCGTTTGCACTACCCGGCTGACAAGACGAAGCGCATCCAACTTAAGCGGTATCTAGACGAAAATGAGGGGCAGGTCGTGCCCAATGTATGGACCGACATTCAACCGCTGCACGGCTCGGCACGAGAGATGCTGGGATATCCGACCCAAAAGCCTTTAGCTCTTCTTGAGCGGGTTATAGCCGCGGGATCGAACCCGGGTGACACGGTCCTCGATCCCTTTTGCGGATGCGGGACGACTATCCATGCAGCCCAAAAGCTCGGACGAAATTGGATCGGCATTGATGTCACCCATCTAGCAATTTCTCTGATTGAAAAAAGGTTGAATGATGCTTTCCCCGGCATCGAATATGTCGTGCATGGCACGCCCAAGGACGTGGATGGCGCGCGAGCGCTTGCTCTGCAGGACAAGTATCAATTCCAGTGGTGGGCTGTGTCGCTAATCAATGCGGTGCCCTATGGGGGCAAGAAAAAAGGTGCAGATAGCGGCATCGATGGATTTGTTTATTTTAAGCCGGATGGCAAGACGACCGAGAAGGCCATCGTCTCGGTCAAGGGCGGAGAGAATGTCAGCGTCGCCATGATCCGCGACATGGGACACGTGGTGGATCGCGAGAAGGCTAAGGTCGGCATATTCATCACCCTGGCCGAGGCCACCGGCCCCATGAAGACCGAGGCTGTGAAGGCTGGCTTCTATGAGACGCCGCATCATGGCAAGGTGCCCAAGCTCCAAATTCTCACGATCGCCGATCTATTCGCAGGCAAGAAGCCGCAAATTCCATTCGTCGATGCGAGTAGCTTCAAGGCCGCCCCTCGCGAAAAGACGAGCAAGCAAGAGAAGCTGTTCTAGCTCATGCCCCGCACCGGTATATCCACGCGAGTGCCAGATGATCCGCCGGATGCGGACTTTGCAATATACATCGATTTTGAGAAGGGCGCGGAGCGGCCTCAGCGCATTTTCAAGACCATCGACGGATTGATCTCGGCATTCGAGCGGCTGGACCGCGCACTTGCCGACGCAATATCGCCGACCATTGAGCCTGTCCTCATACTGGAAGACATTGAAGCCGGGTCGCTGAAAGTCTGGCTTCGCGATCGTCTGAAAGACACCGACGACGACGCGCTGCATAAATTGGATTGGAAGCAGGCGGTCGGGAAATATCTGGTCGCGGCGAAATATGCTTTTGTCTCTTGGGTGAATGATAGCGAGAGACGCCAGACTAAGGGCTCGCTCGCTGAACTCCGGCGGGAATTTTTCGAGCTAGCTTCGCAGACCGATGTCAAGAAGATGGCGGACTACTCGCCGCCGAGCGCCACCGAATTGATTTCCAGCGCAGGCGAGATCACCAAAGCTCTTTCGTACCTCGACCCGAAAGACACCGCAAAGCTTATCACGAGCCAAGGCGAGCAGAACTTCAATCTCACGATCGAATGGGGACCGGAAGCAATCGCCGATCTATCGATCCGCGAGACCTTGACCATGCCGCCCGCTCCGATGATCTTGGCGGTACGGCGTCCGGACTACCTAGGCGAGACACAGTGGGAATTCCGCCATGGCAAGAAGGTCCTTCGCGCAAAGATTGAGGACAAGGATTGGCTGATTAGATTTCTAAATCGCAAGGTTGACGTGCGCCCGGGCGATGCATTGAAGTGCCGGGTCGGGGTCGAGCTAGCCTATGGATACGACAACGAATTGGTGTCGGAGACTTACCAAATAGTGGAAGTGGTGGAGGTACTTGAAAATGAGTACACTCACCCGGATTTTTTCCGCGATGATGCGCAGGGCCGAAGTTAAATTTTGCCGAGCGCCTTGCGCACCGCTTTTTCCACGAACTCCAAGCCGGGCAAGAGCGCGCCATCGGAGCGGACGATTTCCTCGCGGATGGCTTCGATGGTCCAGCCCGTCGCCTCCGCCTCCTCCGGATTTCTCACCTTTCGCTCATGCACGCGGAGCGCCGCCGCGCGCACGGCCTTGTGATAATCGGATTGCGAGACAGCTTGGTCGGGCCGACCGGGCCGACCGTGGAGATAGAGATGCACGCGCTCATAGAGCATCTGCAATTTTTCCAGCGGCATGGTTCCGAGATACTGCTCGATCTCCTCGTACCATTCTTCGTAAAGCTTGTCCCGGTCCCTGTTCATTGCTTCCGCGCTCTCGACGGGTAGAGGTAGCTGGCCCATTCGGTCATTAGGACCCGGCGCTTTTCGAGAAGATCGCCGCGACGGTATGCGCGCTCCACCTGATTGTCGATCACATGCGCCAGCGCCATCTCGACAACATGGTGCGGGGTCGCGGTCTCTTCATGAGCCCAGTCGGTGAGGGACGATCTAAAGCCATGAGGCACATATTTCGGCGCGATGTGCTTCATGAGTTGCAGCATGCTCATGTTACTGATGTGCGAGCCTTCGCGCATGCCGACGAATAAGTGCGGGTTGCCCTTCTCGCGATTGAGCGAGTGGAGAATTTCGACGGCACGATCCGCCAGCGGCACCGCATGGTCTTTCTGATCTTGGTCGCCTTTCATGCGAGAGCCGGGGATGACCCAGACCCGCTTATCGAAGTCGAGCTCCTCGTCGCGCATGCCGATCAAAGAGCCGGTGCGGGTGGCGGTCAGGATCAGAATTTCCAATGCACGAGCCGATATGCCGTCGCGCTGGCGCAGCATTGCCATGAAGGCCGGCATCTCCGCGTAGGGCATCGCGGGCATGGGGCGCACCCGCTTCACCTTGGCGAGCGCCGGAAGCGAATGCTGCAGGTGCGCCTCCCAAGCGGCGGGATTGTCGCCGGATCGATGCCCCGCCGCCTTGGCGGCATCAAGAATGGTCTTGATGCGTCCCCTCACCCGGCTGGCTGTCTCCGGCTTCTCGTGCCAGATCGGCTTCAAGATTTTGAGGACATGCGAGGTAGCGACATCGCGCACATCGAGCTTGCCGATGATCGGATAGGCATAGGTCTCAAGAGTGGCCGTCCATTGCTCGCGATGCTTCTCATTTTTCCACGAATGAGAATGAGCATCCATATACTCATTCGCCATCTTCTCGAAGCTGACGGTCTCGCTCGCCGGGATAGCCTCGGCCTTCCGCGCCGCATGCTTCTGCTCAATCGGGTCGATGCCACCGGCGAGTAGATCGCGCGCCGCTTGAGCGCGGTCGCGGGCTTGCTTCAAAGAGACGATATCAAAAGAGCCGAGGCCAAGCTGGCGCTCTTTGCCGCGCGATGTGAATTGAAAGAGCCACGACTTCTTGCCGGTCGGTCCGACTTGGAGATAGAGGCCAGCGCCATCGCTGTAGCGACCGCGCTTGTTGCCGATCTTGCGCTCGATTTCGGTGGAGGTGAGCTTATTCATTGCGGGCATTTTGCTACTCCCGATGCCCGTGGAGATTTAGTAACCGCGGCCCGTATCGATCAACCTTTAGGTATCATATTAAGGCCAAATCGGCATGGGTTAGGGCTGGGGCTGAGCCTCAGTAAGCCACAAAAATGCTGGAAATACAATGGTTACTGGCGGAGAGGGAGGGATTCGAACCCCCGATAGGCTTGCACCTATGCCGCATTTCGAGTGCGGTGCATTCGACCACTCTGCCACCTCTCCAGGCGCCATAGCGGGTGATTTGATCCGCCCGCGGTCGGGGCGAGTTCTAGGCGAGGATGGCGAGGCAGACAAGGCGCTGCCGGCGTGAATTTGCCTGTCCGGGGGGCCAAATCAGCAAACGGCAAAAGTGGGGCCGCCAGACGCGACAAAACCCTGGCGGCCCCGTGTCGCGTCATTAAAATTCCGGCCGGAAGTGCGGCTTCGCTGGCCAGCGTGAGCGACCATTCAACCGTACCGGGCCGCCGGGAATCGGCAACGCGATCTGGGTTTTAACCTAACCAGTCAAGGTTACCCGCCCGGGGACCGCTCAATCCTTGCTCCTCTTTTCCTTCTTCTCTTCCTTAACCTTGGTCTTCTTGCCGTTCTTTTCCTTGCTGCGATTGGTGAAACGCGCGTTGCCGAGGCCGGTGCCGATGGTCAGCACGCCCCATCGTTCCACGTCCTGCATGAAAGGCACCTCGGAAAGCCCCTGCGCGACGCCGTCATTGTGCATCAACACCGCGGTGTCGTGATCGCCGATCTGCGGGATGCCCTCGACCAGGCTTGCCGGCAGGTTGAACTTGCTGCTCTCCCAGTTGCCCGGCAGGTTCTGCGCGCCCTTCTCGATCGAGCCGTCCTCGTTGATGACGCCAGGACAGGAGATGCCGATGAAGGGCGCCAGCTTCAGCCCTTCGGCCTCGGCCTGCGTGATCAGGCCCTTCAGCATCTTGACCAGCCGCTTGACGGCTCCTTCCCGGGTCGGCTCGTCGTCGGCATGGCGCCACAGTTCGGACTTCCAGACCGATGCCTTCGACAGATCCGGCGCCTTTTTCCAGCGGGTTTCGACCACGCCGCAGCGGATATTGGTGCCGCCGATATCGACCGCGAGAATGCTGTCATGGGCCTCGAAGATCCATGACGGCGCCAGATGCAGGCAGCCGATCAGACCTGCTTCATCCGGGTGAAAGCGGATCGGCACCAGGTCGACCTTGAAATCCCCGGCCTTGAGAAGGACGTCGGTGCGCGCGATCGCGAGTTCGCCGACCCGGCTCTGCCGGAAGCCACCGCCGACCACGATGCGTTCGGTATCCGCCCAGGCCCTGGTCTTGAGAAACCGCCCCGTCACATGGGCCAGTTCCTGCGCGAATTCCTCGATCGCGCCGTGCACCAAAGCGGCGGCGTGGATATCGTCGCCAACCAGCGCCTCGTCGAGTTCGGTCTTGCCGATATCAGCGGAGTCTTTCTTGCCGAGCGGATCGTCACCCTCGTCCTTCAGCTTGCGCAGACTGTCCAAAATCTGGCGGAAGGCACCCTTGCTGGCGCGGTCGCCGAGAAAGCCGTCGTCGTCCTTCAACTCGATATTGAAGCTGTCGACGTCGACCGAAGGCAGACGGGTTGCACCGTGACGGGCAATACCCGTGGTCGTGACGATATCTTCAGCCATTTTGCCCTGCCCGGTCGGAATTCGCAGGACAACTTCGTGGGAACCCATTGGTTTCATGGAGGGGGCGAGTGGCGAATGGCGAGCGACGCGCACCTTACCAATTCGCGATTCGCCACTCGCCATTCGCCCGTTTTGAACCCTAATTCCGCATATTTGGCCGGTTTTTGGGCCAGTTTACCTTGACTCAGGACTGTCACGGGCTATAAGTCCCGCTAATCCGGCGCGGGATTTTTCTCGCGCTGTTTGTTTTTGCGTGGATTCAGGGGATCGCTCCCCAAGGAAATCGCGCGGAAATTGAACCCATAACGACTGAAGAAAAAGCCGGCCCGGACCTGTCCGAGGCCGGGATCGAACACGAAGGAATTAAACGATGTTCGCAGTCATCAAAACCGGCGGCCGGCAATACCGCGTCGTTCCGGATGATGTGCTCGAGATTGGCAAGATCGCCGGCGATGTCGGAACGATCGTGCAGCTTGGCGAAGTTTTATTGGTCGGCGGTGAATCGCCGGTGCTCGGCGCACCGACGGTTGCCGGCGCTTCCGTGGCGGCCGAAGTGCTGCAGCACAAGCGCGGCCCGAAGGTCATCTCGTTCAAGAAGCGCCGCCGCAAGAATTCGCGCCGCAAGCGCGGTTACCGCGACGAGATCACGGTGCTGCGTATCACCGAGATCCTGACCAACGACAACAAGCCGACGATCGGCCCGCGCCCGAAGCGCGAGAAGCCGGTTGTGGTCGCACCGGTCGACGGCGACGACGACGACGAGGCGCCGGTGACCACGAAGAAAGCGCCCGCCAAGCAGCCAGTTGCCAAGAAGGCGGCGGCCAAGCCGCGCGCCAAGCCCGATGCGAAAAAGGCCCCGGCGAAGAAGCCCGCCGCGAAGAAGTGATAAAAACTGAAGCGTGACAAAAAGTGAAATGATTCCGTCAAGGAATTGATCTAGAAATTTTAAGCGAAGTTGGAGACGGGCCATGGCTCACAAAAAAGCAGGCGGTTCATCGCGGAACGGACGTGATTCGGCAGGCAAACGCCTCGGAATCAAGGCGTATGGCGGCGAGCACGTGATTCCCGGCAACATCATTGCGCGTCAGCGCGGCACCACCTGGCATCCCGGCCTTAAGGTCGGCATGGGCACCGACCATACTCTGTTTGCCAAGATCGAAGGCCATGTCGAGTTTCGTGCAAAAGCCAACGGCCGCACTTTCGTATCGGTTGTTCCGATGATGGAAGCCGCGGCCGAGTAAACGGTGGACACATTGAGTCCGCCGGGTCCTGTTGAACCGGCGGAGCTCCTGAGGGCTCCATAGGGGAGGCGGGAAACCGGCCTCCCTTTTTTGTTGCGTCGACAGGAGCCCGACATGCTGCAGGATATCCCGACTCCGACATTGCGCGAGGGCAGTCCCTGCGTCCTCGAGACCGAACGGCTGATGCTGCGCCGGCCGACGCTCGCGGACGTAAAAGCGATCGCGGCTCTGGCCAATGACCGCCGCATTGCCGAGATGACCCGCCGCCTGCCGCATCCCTACACCCAGGATCATGCGATCGAGTTCGTGCGCGCGACGGCGACCGAAGCCGGCGAGACGGTGTTCCTGATCGAAAGCAATTTCGTGCCGGTCGGCATGGTCGGCGTCGACTGGCGCCGGCCGGACACGCCGGAACTCGGCTACTGGCTCGGCGTCGAGCATTGGGGCCAGGGCTTCGGCACCGAGGCGGCGCGGGCGGTAATCGATTTCACCTTCGAGGAATTCGAGGTCGAACACCTGATCTCCGGCGCGCGCGTCGCCAACCCGTCGTCGCGCAACATTCTGGAAAAGTGCGGCTTCCAGTGGAGCGGCGTCGAGCTGCACCGCTTCGAGGCCCTGGGATCGTCGACCCCGGTCGATTGCTTCAGGCTGAGCCGAAGCGTCTGGTCGTCGCTGAAGAACTGGAACAGTTCGACGCGGCGGGAGGGGTAGTTTGCGATGACAATCGTCGTCCCGGCGGACGCCGGGACCCATAATCCCGATCGTATGTCGTGGGCAGG
>JAYSPJ010000511.1:0-5128 GCA_043722155.1 Bradyrhizobium sp. | reverse complement strand
TCATCCTGACGGGATTGTGCTGGCACGAAGTTGACCATGACGGTTTCACTTTCCTGATATGACGGAATCGCGTTCATCGACCAGGAACACCCGGTGTTTGCTTCGATCGAAAAGCAGCTCCTCGTCGGCGACGATCTCGGCGGCAATGTCCGGTTCGGCCAGCCGCAGCATAGCGATTGCGTATTGTTCCTCGTCGTCGAACCACAGTTCGGTTATGACATCGTGGTCCGGCTCGATCACCTCACCCGTGAACAGTTCCGGAAGGGGCTCAAGGTACCGCCGGACATAGCGTGCGGCATTGGGCACGTGCTTCGCGCCGAGCTGGGCGTGACCACCTTCGTAGCGCGCGATGAAGTCTTCCCGGCTCATTCCCGGACGCCGCTTGAGCATGAAAATCAATTTTATCATATCGGCTCCTTACTTCACACGCATTCACGGCCGAACAGCTCGCGGGCGACAATCAGCTTCCGGATCTTGGTCGTGCCGTTGGCGATCTGCTGGCCGACAATATCGCGCAGGCGCTGCTCGATCGGAAAATACCTTGGTGTAGAGGCGAAATCCATCCGCCGGTCAGTCCACGATCGAAATAGCACGTTCCGGACAAGCCTTCATGCCCATCTCGGCCGCCTTCTCCGCGCCCGCCGGGACATCGACCTCGCCGCCCACGGCGACGTTGAAGCCCTGGCCGTCGAGCACGAACACGTCCGGCGCATATTTCCAGCAACGGCCGTGCCCACTGCACAAAGCGCCATCGACTTTCATCCGCATCGAGCCGCCTTCACCATTCCAGATGCATGCTGTTCATCGCGCGCAGGAAACCGGTCTCATAACTTGGTTCAGTCCCGGGCTTGAGGCGGAAGCTCGGGATGCGCCGCAGCCACTCCTCGAGAAACACGCGCAGTTCGACGCGGGCGAGATGCGCGCCGATGCAGCGGTGCGGGCCGACGCCGAAGGTCGAATGCTGGATCGTCGGCTGCTTGAAGTTCAACTCGCGCGGGTTCTCGATCGCCCTGGGATCGCGCGATGCGCCGGCAAAGCCGAGCATGATGAAATCGCCCTCCTTGAGGTCGACTCCCGTCAAGGTCGTGTCGCGGGTGCAGGTGCGCCCCATTGCCTCCACGGGCGAATAGGCCCGGATGAATTCCTCTACCGCGTTTTCGATCAGGTCGGGCCGATCGAGCAGAAGTTGCAAGTCGTCCGGATGCGTCGCCAGATGATAGAGCGACGATCCCATCGCATAGATGGTCGTCGAAATGCCGCCAAAGGTCAGGTCGGCCGCCACCGAAACCTTGTGATCCCACGGCGCCGGGGTTCCGTCCTTGTAGGTGACGCCCTCAAGGATCGCGTCGACGATATCCCCCTGCGGCGGCAATTCCATCCGCTTCTTGAGGAAGCCGTCGAGATAGACGAACACTTTTTCGAAACAGCCCGGCCGCTCGTCCATCGGTGCGTAAAGACCCAGTTCGACGTTGTGCACAAGCATGTCCAGCTCATCCACTGGTATACCCAGATTATGCTTGAAGAATGCCCAGCCCGGCATGATCGCGGCAAATTCCGAGACGAACTCGCAATGGCCATGATCGATGAAGCGATCGATCAGCAAGTTGGTATCGGCCCGCATCAGGTCGGCCTTGGATTCCATGACCTTGATCGTCATGAACGGATTGAGCTTGTGCCGCCAGCTGGACTGGTTGGGCGGATCCTGCTCGACCGGGATCAGATAGGGCAGGTTTTCCGGCCGGTTGTTCATGTAGCCCTTGGCGCTGCTGAACGTCTGCCAGTCCTGCCCGGTCGTGCGCACGGCTTCCTCGGTGTTGAACACCGTGTACCCCTTGCCGGTCGGGCTGTGCACGACCGGGCATTTCTGCACCACGAAGTCCATGACTTCCTGGAACTGGTCATTGAATTCAGGCTTGTCGAGATCGAACTCGCGCAGCACGTCAAACCCGAAGCGTTCGGTCAGGGCTTCCGGCGACAGCTCCGGATCGATCGCGGCCTGATCTTGCACTTCGCTCACTTCAAATCTCCTAGGTCTGGTCGTTTGCCCCGCACATAGTCGAAATCCGGCCGTGTCAGCTGGTTCCGCGCCACGCCATCGTGCCACCATCGATCTGGACGATTGCACCGGTGATGAACGAGGCTTCGGGCGAGGCGAGGAAGCAGGCCAGTTGCGCCACTTCTTCCGGCTCGCCCAGCCGTTTGATCAGGTGCGGGCCGGACATCGTCGCCTCGGCGGCGGCAATATCGCTCGCAGTGTTGAGGCTGTGCAGGAACATCGGCGTGCGGATGGCGCCGGGCGCATAGGCGTTGCAGCGGATGCCGAACGGGGCATATTCCACCGCAATCATCTGGGTCAGCTGCTTCACCGCCCCCTTGGATGCCGAATAGGCGGGGATGCCCGGATAGGCGAAGGTGCTGGCGACCGATGCCGCGTTGACGATGGCTGGGGTCAGCTTCGATTTGCGCAAATGCGGCCCGGCGAATTTCACCGCCCGCCAGATCGCCTTGACGTTGAGGTCCATGACCGCGTCCCAGGTTTCATCGGTCAGCGATTCCAGGGTTTGCGGGCCGCCCGTCACCCCATCGTCGGTGATCCCGGCGTTGTTGATCAGCACGTCGAGCTGGCCGGCGACGGAGACCGCCTGCTCGATCATCGCGGCGATCTGGTCTGCCTTGCGCAGGTCGGTGCGGATGAACGTGGCGACAGCCCCGGCAGCGCGCACTTCCTCGGCCGCTTCCTCACCTTCGGCCTGCTTGATGTCCACCAGCGCGACATGCGCCGCACCTTTCTTCGCGGCATGGACGGCGATAGCGCGCCCCATGCCCTGCGACGCGCCGGTGACGATGACCGAACGGCCTTCGAGGGTGCGCGCCCCGCTCATGCGCCATAGACCGAATTGAGCAGCGCGGTGTCGTAATATTCCTCGAACGACTTGACCTTGCCAGCCTCGAACTTGAAGATCTGGACATAGCGGCCGCGATATTTGACCGCCTTGTTGCCCCACACCGCGCCGGTCTGGACGTCGATGTAGCTGTTGGATTTGGTGACGATGGTATTGGGGTCTTCCCCGGCGATAATCTCGTCGATGAACCAGTCGAAGGTGCCGGTCATCTCGTCGTGAATCGGGTCCCAGAAGCGCTTGACCGCCTCCCAGCCCGAATGGACCGCGACCGTGCATACCGCGATATCGCCGCTGACGAACGGAGTGATGACCTGCGGCTCGTCTTCGACCCACAGCGAATAGAAATGGGCCTTATCCTTGAGATAGACCGAGAAAAAATCGATGATCGTATCGATGTTCGCCCGCGCGGTTGCATTCTTCGCGGTGATGTCGGTGTTGAGCGTTACGCCCTTGATAACCGTTGCCATTGTTGCCTCTCCGAAATGCTGTCAGGGTGGATTGTCCAGGATAATGGACTTGGGTTCGAGGTAGGCGCGCAAGCCGTTGACCCCGCCCTCGCGCCCGATGCCCGATTGCTTGAAGCCGCCGAACCCTATCGCCATGTCGCTGCGCCAGCTGTTGTGCCCGACCGTGCCCGAACGAAGCTGCCGCGCGACGGCATAAGCCCGATCGGTATCGTTGGTGAATACCGAGTTGTTGAGGCCGAACACGGTAGCGTTGGCGATCTCGATGGCGTGGGCCTCGTCGCGCGCGGGGATGACACTGAGCACGGGGCCGAAGATCTCCTCGCGCGCGATCATGTCGTTGTTATCGACATTGGCGAAGATCGTCGGCTCGAAGAAATAGCCGCGGTTGAGGTGCGCCGGGCGCTTGCCGCCGGTTACCAGCTCGCCGCCATCGCGCACGGCGTCGGCGACCATGCCCTCGACTTTGTCGCGCTGCCTGGCCATCGCCAGCGGCCCCATGCCGGTGCCCGGATCGAACGGATCGCCCAGAACGACCGCCTGAAACCCGGCGCTCAGCGCCTCGACCAGTTGGTCGTGCCGTCCCTGGGTAACGACGATGCGGGTCAGCGACGAGCAGATCTGCCCGGTCATGGCGCAGGCCGGCCCGACCAGTGCTTCCGCCGCCTTGCCGATGTCGTAGTCGTCAAGGATGACCGCTGCCGACTTGCCGCCCAGTTCCAGCGTGCAGCGGGCGATGCGTTCGCCGCAGATCGAGGCGATCCGCTTGCCCACCGCGCTTGATCCGGTGAAGCCGATCTTGTCGACATCGGGATGGCGCACCAGCCGCTCCGAAGCCTCGCGATCCGCGGTGACGACATTGAGCACACCTGCGGGAAGTCCGACTTTTTCGGCAATCTCGGCCAGCAGATAGCCGGTGCCGGGCGCCTCGGGTGAAAGCTTGAGCACCACGGTGCAGCCCGCCAGCAGCGCGGGCGCGACCTTGTAGGCGGTGATGTTGACCGGCGCGTTCCACGGCACAATCGCCCCGACCACGCCCACCGGTTCGTTGGTGATCAGCGCATAATCGCCGCCGCCCGGCGGGTTATCGAAGCGCTCTTCCCAGTCGAACGTGTCGGCCAGTCCCGCGTAGTAGCGATAGACGCCGCCGATCGTTCCGGCAAAGGCGCTGGCGATACCTTGCAGGATACCCATCTCATTGGGCCAGATCGCCGCGATGGCATCGCAGCGTTTGTCCATCTCGTCCGCGATGGCGGAAAGGTAGCCGGCGCGTTCCAGCGGGGTCAGCCGCGTCCACGGGCCTTGATCGAAAGCCTGACGCGCGGCGGCGACCGCACGGTCGATATCGGCGACCCCGGCCTCCGCCACCGTCAGGAACAGTTCCTCGGTTGCCGGCGCGATGACGTCGATCGTCGTCCCGCTGGTTGCCGCCACCCAGTCCCCGCCGATGAACAGGCGGTCGGGGTGACGCAGCAGGTCGGTGGATGGGAATTCAGCCATATTTTCTCTCCAGCATCCCCGGATCGGTAAGCAGAGGGCCGGAACGGGTCGAACCGTCCCGGCCCCGATATTCAGAACTTCACACTGAGTGTCCCACCATAAGTGGCGGGCGGATCGATCGCGCCATAGATCGGAAAACCCCACAGCATGATACCGAGCACCTGTAATTACCCACCCCCTTGCCAAGGCCAGCCCGGTGTGATTCATCCTGTTCATGAATCGCGAGGAACTCGAACGGCTTACGAAGCCTGAGTTGATCGA
>JAYSPJ010000510.1:0-1684 GCA_043722155.1 Bradyrhizobium sp. | reverse complement strand
GTGACAAAACTGCCGGAGGCGGTGGTGGACAAGCAGCTCAAGGAGCGCACCGAACTGACCCACAGCCGGATCGGCGCGCCGCAGCGCGCGTCCATCCTGGCCGCCGGCCTGGCGCTGCAGCAGGCCGGCGTGGTCGACGCCAAGGTCGACGTCAGGGCGACGGTCGACGCGCTGATCGACGACCAGGTTCCGCTGCCGACGAATTGACTCTTACCCTGGCTTGGAGGGGGAGGATAAGCGGCCTCCTTGCAATCCCCCACGAGACGCGGTTTTGCTATGGCCATGACGGTTGAACTTTCCGCGCCCGAACGAACTGGTCCGATTGCTACGCATGCGCCTTCCGGGCGGCTGCGCCGTTTCGTGCGTCCGGCGCTGGGGCTGTTGCTGCCGGTCGGCCTCGCGATGGCCTGGGAAATCGTCGTCGGGCTGGGGTGGTCCAATGGCCGACTGGTGCCGCCGCCGTCAAAATTGTTCGCGACCATTGTCGAACTGGCGAAGAGCGGTGAACTGACCCGCCATATAGCGGCGACGCTGACCCGCGTCGCTGCGGGTTTTGGTCTCGGCGTGGTCGCGGGCACGCTGCTCGGCGCCGTCTCGGGCTATTGGGGCCTGGCGCGGCAACTGCTCGATCCCGCCGTGCAGGCGCTGCGCGCGATTCCGTCGATCGCCTGGGTGCCGCTGTTCATCCTGTGGCTCGGCATTTTCGAGACTTCGAAAATCACGCTGATCGCGGTCGGCGTGTTCTTCCCGGTCTATCTCGGCGTCATGGGCGCGATCCTGTCGGTCGACCGCAAGATCGTCGAGGTCGGCCGCACCTTCCGGCTCTCTGGCCCCGCGATGATCCGGCGCATCCTGCTGCCCGCGGTGCTGCCGGCCTATGTCGTTTCGCTGCGCGTCGGGCTTGGGCTGGGCTGGATGTTCGTGGTCGCCGCCGAATTCATGGGTGCGTCCGAAGGGCTCGGCTATCTCCTGATCGACGGCCAGCAATTGGGAAAACCCGCGCAGATCCTGGCGGCGATCGTCATTTTTGCGATCCTCGGCAAGACCACCGACTGGCTGATCGAGATTGCGACCGCGCCATTGCTCCGCTGGCAGGATGCGTTCGGTCGCCAGAGTGGAGCAGCCTGATGCTGGTGCTCGATCGAATTGGAAAGGTCTATCCGAACGGGGTCAACGCGCTGGAGCGCTTTTCCGCCGATATCCGGCTGGGCGAGATCGTCGCCATCATCGGCGGCTCCGGCTGCGGAAAGTCGACGCTGCTGCGCGCCATCGCCGGGCTCGATCGCGCCACGTCGGGCACGGTGAAGCTCGACGATATCGGGATCACAGCCCCGCACGCGAAAATAGGCATCATCTTTCAGGAGCCGAGGCTGCTGCCCTGGCTCAGCGTCGCCGACAATATCGGTTTTGGGCTTTCGGATCTCCCGGCCAATGCTCGCCGCGAGAAAGTAGCCCGCGCATTGGCGCGGGTCGGGCTCGCCGACAAGGCCGACGCATGGCCGCGCGAACTCTCGGGCGGGCAGGCGCAGCGGGTCGCGATCGCCCGCGCGCTGGTGCCGCAGCCTGAAGTGCTGCTGCTGGACGAGCCGTTCTCCGCGCTCGACGCCTTCACCCGGCGGGATCTGCAGGATCATTTGCTCGACCTCTGGGCCGATACGCGGCCGACCCTGCTGCTGGTCACCCA
>JAYSPJ010000509.1:0-2452 GCA_043722155.1 Bradyrhizobium sp. | reverse complement strand
CGTCGATCTCTACACCGACAGCCAGTATGTCCGTCAGGGTATCACCGGCTGGATCCATGGCTGGAAGAAGAACGGCTGGCGCACCTCCGACAAGAAGCCGGTCAAGAACGTCGATCTCTGGCAGCGGCTCGACGCGTCGCTGCACCAGCACCAGGTGCGCTGGCACTGGGTCAAGGGCCATGCCGGCCACGACGCCAACGAACGCGCCGATCAGCTGGCCCGCGAGGGCGTGGCGATGGCGCGGCTGAAGCAGAGGCTGGAGGATTGATTCTCAATTCGTCATTGCGAGGTGCGAAGCGATCCAGCTTTGCGTTGCCGCAGCATGGATTGCTTCGCGGAGCCTGTCATCGGGCGGCGCTTCGTGCCGACCCGTTGGCTCGCAATGACGGACTCTCAGAGCTGCCCGAGCAGCGTATCGCCGCCGGAAACCTCGACCTTGCCGGGCGCCGGCTCGAGATTGATCTTCTTGACCACGCCGTCCTCGACCAGCATCGAATAGCGCTTGGAGCGGATGCCGAGGCCGTTGCCGGAGGCGTCGAGCTCCATGCCGATCGCCTTGGTGAATTCGGCGTTGCCGTCGGCGAGGAAGGTGGCTTCGTCGCGCTGGTCGGTGTCGCGCTTCCAGGCGCCCATGACGAAGGCGTCGTTGACCGAGACGATCGCGATGGTGTTCACGCCCTTGTCCTTGATGGCGTAGGCGTTGAGGAAAATGCTGGGCAGATGCATCTTGTGGCAGGTGCCGGTATAGGCGCCGGGCACCGCGAACAGCGCGACCTTCTTGCCCTTGAAGATGTCATCGGTGGTCTTGACCTGCGGTCCTTCCGCCGTCATCACGCGAAACTTGGCTTCCGGCAGCTTGTCGCCGACATTGATGGTCATCGTCAATTCTCCTTGAATGTGCGGATATTTCTTAAAGCATTTTTTGGGGGAATGGGAAGCGCATCACCATCGTTTGATGGCGGCAATGCCCGCACCCTTCAAGGGGCGGCGCTTTGCGCCGACCCGTTGGCTGGCAATGACGGCCGAGAGACCCGTATTCAGGCCGCGGCGGCCTTCTTTTCGTCGCGCAGCTCGCGGCGCAGGATTTTTCCGATATTGGTCTTCGGCAGGTCGGTCCGGAATTCGATCTGCTTGGGGACCTTGTAGTTGGTCAGCTGGGTGCCGCAGAACTTGATGACTTCCTCGGAAGTGAGGTTGGGATCCTTCTTGACGATGAAGGCCTTGACCGCTTCGCCCGATTTGGAGTCCACGACGCCGATCACGGCGCATTCCAGCACGCCGGGATGGCTCGCGATCACTTCCTCGATCTCGTTGGGATAGACGTTGAAGCCGGATACCAGGATCATGTCCTTCTTGCGATCCACGATCTTGGTGTAGCCGCGCTCGTCCATCACGCCGATGTCGCCGGTGCGAAAGAAGCCGTCGGCGGTCATCACATTCGCGGTTTCGTCCGGCCGGTTCCAGTAACCGGCCATCACCTGCGGGCCCTTGGCGCAGATTTCGCCGGCGGTGCCGAGCGGCACTTCGTTGCCGTCATCGTCGCGGATCGAGATGTAGGTCGAGGGCACGGGAATGCCGATCGAGCCCGAGAACTTGTCGGTGTCGGCGGGGTTGCAGGTCAGGGTCGGCGAGGTTTCCGACAGGCCATAGCCCTCGGACAACGCGCAGCCGGTGACCTTCAGCCATTTCTCGGCGACCGCCTTTTGCGTCGCCATGCCGCCGCCGAACGAGGTCTTGAGCTTGGAGAAGTCGACCTTGTCGAAGCCGGGCGAGTTCAACAAGCCGTTGTAGAGCGTATTGACCGCCGGAAAGCTGTTGACCTGGTATTTCATCAATTCCTTGATGAAGCCCGCCATGTCGCGCGGGTTGGGGATCAACAGATTGACGCCGCCGGCGCGCACCCCGAGCAGGAAGCACGCCGTCAGCGCGAAGATATGGTAGAGCGGCAGCGCGCAGACGATGAACAGTTCGTCGACATGCGGCGGCTTCTTCAGGGCAGGCTGCAGCCAGGCGTCGTTCTGCAGTACGTTGGCCAGAATGTTGCGATGAAGCAGCGTCGCGCCCTTGGAAACGCCGGTGGTGCCGCCGGTATATTGCAGGAAGGCGACGTCATCGAGCGTCAGCTTCGGCTTGTTCAGCTTCATGCCGCGGCCGGCTGCGACCGCGTCGTTGAAAGCGACCGCGCCCGGGATCGACCATGCCGGCACCATCTTCTTCACGCGCCGCACCACCAGGTTGACGATCACGCCCTTGAAGCCGAGCAGATCGCCCATGCTGCCGACGATGACATGTTTGACCGCGGTTTTCGCCAGCACCTGCTGCACCGTGGTCGCGAAGTTTTCCAGCACGATGGTCGCCTCGGCGCCGGAATCCTTGAGCTGGTGCTCGAGCTCGCGCGGGGTATAGAGCGGATTGACGTTCACCACCGCGTAACCTGCGCGCAGCACGGCGG
>JAYSPJ010000508.1:0-6614 GCA_043722155.1 Bradyrhizobium sp. | reverse complement strand
ATGTGGTGCTATGAGAAGAGCTTCTGGTGCCCCTGGCCGGAATCGAACCAGCACTCCTTGCGGAACTCGATTTTGAGTCGAGCGCGTCTACCAATTCCGCCACAGGGGCATTCGCGACGCCGGCCGGAAGGCCTGAGGTCGTGAAGCCGGCGGAATATAGCGGCCGGCGAGGGCGGGTCAACCCGTTGGCTTGGAAGCAGCTTCCTGCGCCTTGGTTGCCCGAAACGGCACGGAAAACGCCGGTCCAGCCCGCCCAAGACACTCCCCTGTGATCGCGCCTCGTCTCGACAGCGCCGTGGCCGCGGGATACGACGCTTTGATGCAGGAGACGATCGTGACGCTGAATGCCACCGCAAGTCAGTCGCATGCCCTTGATGCCGCCAATCCGGCGTTGACGGCGGCGCTGGCCATCGCCGTCATCGCCGCGGCGACGCTGGCGGGCGCGTGGTTCTTTCAGCTGGTGCTGGACATCCGTCCCTGTCCGCTCTGCCTCGAGCAGCGCTACGCCTATTATCTGGCGATTCCGCTCGGCGCGCTGGTGGCGTTCGCTGCTGCAAGGGATGCGCCGCGTGCCGTGTTGCTGGCGGGACTCGCAGTCCTCGCGCTGGCCGCGCTCGGCAATGCCTGGCTCGGGGCCTATCACGCCGGCGTCGAATGGCAATTCTGGCAGGGGCCGACCGAGTGCTCCGGACCGGTGGTCAATCTCGGCAGCGCCGGCAACCTGCTGCAGCGCCTTGACACGGTAAAAGTGATCCGCTGCGACGAGGTGCAGTGGCGATTTTTCGGCCTGTCGCTGGCCGGCTACAACGTGCTGATCTCGCTCTCGATGGCCGCGATCGCGGGTTGGGGAATCGTCAGGCTGCGACGCCGCTGACGCCAATGTGACTACCCGACGGGCAAATCAGTCGGCCAGCCGATTTTTTTCTTTCCCTAATCGTCGACGTCCTCCTGCGGTCGCCCGAACAGATGGACGATGCCCGGCGTCGTGATCGAGACAACGACAAAACGCGACAGATGGTGGGCGCCGACGAAGATCGGGTCGATGTGCAGGGTCAGCGCCAGCGCCAGCATGGCGTCCATCGCGCCCGGCGCGAACGCCACGACGATGTCGGCGACCCGCACGTTTGTGGTCAGCGCGATCACCGCGACGAAGACGGCGGAAATGATGACGGCGATGGCGAACGATCCGAGCGCGGCATGGACATGGCTGAGCAGGGTTTTGGTTTTCACCCGCGCGAACCGCGTGCCGATCACGGCGCCGATGCCGACCAGCGCCACGTTGCGCAGCCATGGCGGCAGGCCGCCCTCGATCAGCCCGGTGCCGTGCAGCAGGCTCGCCCCGATCATCGCGCCGAACATCCAGCTCGCCGGAAATTTCATCATCAGCAGCAGCAACGCCGCCGCGACCGAGGCCGCGATCAGCCCGGCCAGTTCAAGCGGCGGGGCGGTCGCCGCCGCCACGGCGGGTGGCGACGACGAGGCTATTCCGGTCAGCGCCAGCAGCAGCGGCAGTGCGGCGGTGAGGATGATGACGCGCATGGTCTGCACCACCGCGATCGCCGGCACGTCGGCGCCCTTCTCGGCGGCGAGCATGGTGATCTGCGACAGCGCGCCGGGGCTTCCGGCCAGCAACGCCGAGGTCTGGTCCCAGCCATGAAACCGCTGCAGATAGAAGCTGCTGCCGAAGGTCGAGCAGAACGTCGCCAGCGCCAGCAGCGCGATGGTGAGGGGATAGGCGCCCATGTTGTGCAGCATCTGCTGCGACACCAGCGAGCCCAGCGAGATCCCGAGCAGCAGCAGCACCGTCTGGGTCAGGATCGGCGGCATGGCGAGCGGCCGGCCGGCGATCGCGGCGATGCCGACCGCGATCATGGCGCCGGAGATCAGCCCGCCCGGCAAATTGGCGAACAGAAACAGCGCGCCGCCGGCAGCGCCGATCGCGAGCGTCTCGAGCACGTTGAGGATTTTGCCGCGGCTGGGCATCGCGGCCGCCATCGATGTCGGGATCAGGCTCACGCCGCCTTATGGCAAATCCCGGCTGCGGGGACAAATGCGCCGAGGCGACTGCAGCAATGCGCTTTGCCTTGTACAATCTTTTCTGCAAGCATTCTGCACGGGCAATGCTCGCAAAATGTTGACCGAACCCTCACCCCCCGGCGTTGCCGCACGCGTTGGTTGCGCTAGGATGGGGGCGTTCAGATCGCCATGCCCAGGGAGACAAGGATGAGCTTTCACGTCAAATTATTCAGCGCAGTCGCGGTATCGGCCTTCGCCGCGCTGGCGGCGACATCGTCGGCGCAAGCCCTGACCGCGCAGGAATGCAGTGCGAAATATCAGGCCGCCAAGGCCGCCGGCACGCTTGCCGGCCAGAAGTGGAACGATTTCCGCAAAGCCCAATGCGGCTCGGACGCCGCCGCGGCCCCTGCTGCAGCAACCGCTGCCGCCGCGCCGGCGGCGCCGAAAGAAGCGGCCGCCAAGCCGAAGAAGGCCGCCGCAACCGCTGCGGCGCCGGCAGCCCCCGCCGGCCCCGCGGTGTTTCCGTCGGTGGTGGATCCGAAATATTCCAAGGAAACCGCCGGCAAGGCGCGGATGCACACCTGCGCGGACCAATGGAAGGCCAACAAGGCCGCCAATACCACCGGCGGCCTGCAATGGATCCAGAAGGGCGGCGGCTACTGGAGCGAGTGCAACAAGAAGCTGAAGGCCTGAGTCGTCACGGGCCAGCGGCCGGCCGGGTTTTCCGCCGGCCGCACTCAGGATGGATCGTCGAGCAGTTCTCGACGGTATGTGAGGGCAAGGCCTTCGCAGAGCGCGACGGCGCCGAAAGCCTGATCGCAACCATGACCGGCATGCTGATGGCGCTACAGCGGCGAGAAGGCGAAAAACCATCGGATGCGGCTCGTGCCAGTGCATAAGGCCCGCGATTGACAAGCCTCCGCCGGACCCGCCTGATGCCGGTGTTCCGATGCGCGGATGGGTGAATGATAGCAAGCCTCAGCTTTATTTTGCTGTGCCAGCTCACCGGCGAAGTCGTCGTGCGCGGCCTCGGCCTGCCGATGCCGGGTCCGGTGCTCGGCCTGCTGCTGTTGCTGCTGTTGCTGCTGGCGCGTGACCGCCTCAAAATTCTCGCGCTCGGACCGCTGCAAGGAGATGGCGTGGAAAGCGCCAGCCGCGGTCTGCTCGCGCATCTGTCGCTGCTGTTCGTCCCGGCCGGCGTCGGCGTCATGCAGAAGCTCGATCTCCTCGCCGAGCATGGCGTCGCCATCGCGGCGATTCTCGCCCTCTCGGTGGTGCTGACCCTGCTGGTGACGGTCGCGACCTTCCTCGCGGTCAGCCGCCTGATGGCGCGCGGAGTAGCCCGCCATGAGTGACAACCCGTTCTCGCTGTGGGTGTACCTTTCGCAGTCGCCGCTGCTCTGGCTGACGGTGACATTGCTGGTCTATGCGATGATCGACGCGGTATCGCTGAGGAGCCATCGCCATCCGCTGGCCAATCCGGTGCTGCATTCGATCTGGATCATCGCGGCGTTCCTGCTGCTGACGCGCACCTCATACACCGTCTATTTCGGCGGCGCGCAGTTCGTGCATTTCCTGCTCGGGCCGGCGACCGTGGCGCTGGCGGTCCCGCTCTACGAAAACCGCAAGGTCGTCGGGGCCGCGATCCTGCCGATGCTGGCGGCCCTCATTGTGGGCTCCGTGACCGCGATCGTCTCGGTGGTGATGCTGGCGGAGGTCGCCGGGCTGCCGCGCGCGCTGGTGTTGTCGCTGGCGCCGAAATCGGTCACCGCGGGCGTCGCGATGGGCATCAGCGAATCGCTGGGCGCGGATCCGTCGCTGACGGCGGTCGCGGTGGTCCTCACCGGCATCATGGGCGCGATCGTCGTCACCCCCTTCATGAACCGGATCGGCATCACCGATTTTCGCGCCCGCGGCTTCGCCGTCGGCATCGCGGCGCACGGCATCGGCACCGCCCGTGCGTTTCAGGTCGACAAGGTGGCTGGCGTGTTTGCCGGCATCGCCATGAGCCTCAACGCGCTGGTGACGTCGTTCCTGGTGCCGCTGGCGGTGACGCTGCTGCTGCGCTGAACTCCATTGCAGTTTTTATGCTGTCAGCGTAGGGATCTGGAGAAATTCCTTCCAGGATTCGGTCGCGCCAGCGGGATTACCAGCGTCATGATCTCCACGATGCAGAGCGTGCTGGGACTGGCGTCGGGAGCGCTGGTCGGATTTTCGCTGGGGTTGGTCGGCGGCGGCGGATCGATCCTCGCAGTGCCGCGGATGGTCTATGTGGTCGACGTGCCGAACGCCCATGTGGCGATCGGCACCAGCGCCATCGCGGTGGCGGTCAACGCCGCGGTCAATCTGTCGAACCACGCGCGCGGCGGAACGGTGGTATGGTCGTGCGCGCTGACCTTCGCGGCGGCGGGCATGATCGGCGCATTCGCGGGCTCGATCCTGGGCAAGATGATGGACGGCCAGAAGCTGCTGGCGCTGTTCGCGCTGCTGATGCTGGTGATTGCCGTATTGATGCTGAAGACGCGGTCGCGGATCGGTCTGCCCGATGTGCAGATGACCCTGGCCAACACGCCCGCCGTCGTCGGCCTTGGCTTGGCGACCGGGACGCTGTCGGGCTTTTTCGGCATCGGCGGCGGGTTCCTGATCGTGCCGGCGCTGATGCTGGCGACGGGAATGCCGATCATGAACGCGGTCAGTTCGTCGCTGGTCGCGGTGACGGCGTTCGGCCTGACCACCGCAGCCAGCTACGCCTGGTCCGGCCTGATCTCGTGGGGGCTGGCCGGATTGTTCATCGCGGGCGGCATTGCCGGCGGATTGATCGGCACCCGTTCGGCGCGGCTGCTGTCGGCGCGGCGCGGCGCGCTCAACATCGTGTTTGCCGCGATCATTATTGCGGTGGCGCTCTATATGCTGGCGCGTAACTTATCCCTATCTTGAGCGTAGACAGTCATACGTCGGGACGCGGCCGGGAGACCTCAAATGAACAAATCGATCGAGCGAGCCCGGCCCTGTCAGGCGCCGACCAGGCGCGAAGCGCTTCGCGTGCTCGGGGCCGGCGCGATCATGCTCGGCCTGGACGTCGCGCCGGGCTCGGCCTTGGCGCAAAGCGACGAAAAGGTACTGACGGAAGCCATGGTGTTGCGCGATCCGGACATCCCGGTCACCGGAAATCCCGACGGCGACGTCACCATCGTCGAATATTTCGATTACAATTGCCCGTATTGCCGCAAGGTCGCGCCCGAGCTGCGGCAGGTGGTGCACGACGACGGCAAGGTCCGCCTGGTGTTGAAGGACTGGCCGGTCCTCGGCGAAGTCTCGGTGATCGCATCGCGGATGGTGCTGGCCAGCAAATACCAGGACAAGTACTTTCAGGCGCATGAGGCGCTGATCGGCGTCGCCTCGAAATTGACCGCGCCGCGCATCCGCGAGCTTCTGGGCGGCGCGGGGGTCGACCTCGATCGGCTCGACCGTGACCTCGCCGCCAATGCCAGGGCAATCGACGCGATTATCGCGCGCAACGGCGAGCAGGCCATGGCATTCGGGTTCAAGGGCACGCCGTCCTTCATCGTCGGCAAATTCCGGGTGCCGGGCGTCCTGACCATGGCGCAGTTCGATCAGGCCATCGCCGATGCGCGCAAGGCGGCGAAGAAGTAGCGCCGCAGAATGTCAAAAGGCGCCCCCGTCAAGGACGAGGGCGCCTGGCTTTCGCGGGCGATCTCGGCGCGATTATTTCGACGACAGCTTGATCCAGTCGTCCTGCGCACGCCGTTTCAGCAAGTTCCATTCGCTCGCCGCGACCTCCCAGTTGACGATGGTTCGATGGGCCGATGCCGCCTGGCCGCTCGCGACCGTCGAGGTCGATTGCGAATCGTAAATGTAGAGCCCGGCGGTCAGCAACGCCGCCCCCAAAATCATTCCCAGAAAAACGCGCATGACAAACCCTCCGATGACAACGGATAACGTTGCCGGAGTGGGATCGTTCCCTGCGTTGCGCGATCTGTCCCGAGCCTGGATCACGGGATATTTGCGGCGGACGGCCAATCAGCGCTCGCCGCGCAGCCAGTTCAGGATCTTCGCGTTGATCTCGCGCGGATAGGTGTGGCTGAGGTCGTCGAGTTCGCGGTAGGTGACGTCGGCGCCCGCCGCCGACAGCACGTCGCGCGTCTGCCGCGCCACCTGCACCGGAAACATCCAGTCGAGCTTGCCGTGCACGAGATAGACCGGCAGGCCGCGCAATCGCTCGGCATCGGCCATCTCGGCCATCAGCGGATGGAAGGTGGCGGAAACCGGGGCGAGGTGGGTGAACGGCGAGGCGTTGTCGAGCCCGGTGACGTAACAGAAGGTGCCGCCGTCGCTCATTCCGGTCAGCAGCAGTTTTGTGGGGTCGATGTTCCAGCGCGCCTGCACGGATGAGAGGATGCGGGCGAGGTTGGGGGAATCGGTGTCTTCCCCCATCAAGGCCCAGGTACTTTTATCTGAAGTACTCTTATTTGAAGCATGGCCGGTCGCGGTCGGTGCGACCAGGATCGCGCCGTGGCTGCGCGCATCGCGCAGCCAGCTCCACAGAAAGCCGCGGCCGTTGCCGCTGCCGCCATGCA
>JAYSPJ010000507.1:0-2958 GCA_043722155.1 Bradyrhizobium sp. | reverse complement strand
GATCGCGCCCCCTTTCTCAATCGCCTCGTGTCAGCATCCTTCAAGGAGGCCGAAGCCGCGGGGCGGTCGCTTGCGCTCATCCGGCCCAGAAACACCCGCTTCAACTACAAACCGAAGAAACCAGACGAACTTGAGCAAGAGCGCCGCATATATGCAGACGCAGCGCGGCAGGATTCCTTCTTCGACGAGCGGCTGAAAGCCCTCGAGCCCAGCCCATATGACTTCCGCTTCAAGTTTGAAGACGCCGCCGGGCAGCACGACTGTGCGAATGGCGATTGGGAAGCGCATGCGATGTTCTATCAACAGCAACGCAGGACGGGATCAGCGCAGGCCGCGCTTGATTGGATGAATGCCAAATTTAACGAGGAATATCCCAGGAAGGGCATGTTGTTCTGCCTCGGCAACATGGCAAAGCGCCCGCAGACTTGGCAGCTGCTGGGCGTCCTGCGGGTGGATGATACCGGGCAGATGGCCCTGTTCTGACATTTCCACAAGCAGGGTCTGGCTGCGGCCACGCGCCGTCCGTCAACACACCTCCCGATTGTCGGCTATGGTGATGCCAGCCGCATTCGGCTTGCGCTGGAAGCGGTCCGCGGCTTAGTCTCGTGCCGTAAACAGCGGTAATGTCAGCTCAAATCCCGGGCGTTCGGCAATGCCGTCGCCATCCGGCATTTGAAAGCGACCATGAAAGCCACCGCGCAAACGATCAACCCCCTTCGGAACGGCGTCTGGCCGACCGGTTTGCGTTGCTTACTTGCGTCAACCTGCGCCATGTCGGTGCATGTTCGGGGTCGGGGACCGGTCAACAGGATCGCGACATCACCCGCTTGCACTATAGAGAGTGAGGTTTGACGTGTCGCGACTGACGGATCTGATCGCACGGGCGAAGGCGAAAGACCCGGCCTTGGGGGATGAGCTTGACCGCGAGTTCAAGGCCCTGGCGTCGCGGCGGGCCTTTGGGCTTAACTTTGAACGGCACAAGCCGGAAAGCGTGGAACTGCCGGGGCGTGAGGTCCGGCGCGGTGACAAGGTGCATGTGTTGCCACCGCGCGGGTCCACGGCCAAGGGGGATCAGCGGCTGTGGCGGGTGCTGCGGCTGGAGGGGTCGGAAAAGGCGCGGATGGCCCATCTGTCGCTGATCGACGCGGCCGAGCCTGAGACGGCAGAGGTGCCCGTTGCCGACCTGGTCGTGGTGGCCGAGTTTCGGGACTACATCTATCCGGGGCTGGTCAGCACGGGAAGGGTGACGCAGGGCGGCGACAAGCCCTTTCACACGGTCATCAACGGTGAGAACTTTCACGCGCTGGAGGCGCTGACCTACACGCACAGGGGCAAGATCGACGCGATTTATATCGATCCGCCTTACAACACAGGCGCGAAGGACTGGAAATACAATAACGACTATGTCGAGTCGGAGGATTTGTATCGCCATTCAAAATGGCTGGCTTTTATTGAGCGCAGGCTGATGATTTCGCGCGAATTGCTTAATCCGGAGGCATCAACCCTCATAGTCACCATCGATGAGAAGGAATACCTCAGATTAGGGTTGCTTCTTGAGCAGATTTTTCCTGATGCAACTATTCAGATGATCAGTTCCGTCATCAACCCCAAGGGATCGGCGCGGTCCGGTCGCTTCAGCCGCGTTGATGAGTATATCTATTTCGTCTTTGTCGGGGCTGTGGCTGTTACGCCTTGGCGTTCTGACATGCTTCGTGAAGTTGAGGGCGAGGGGCGAAAGGTTCGCTGGGCGGGATTGATGAGGAACGGCGAGGGAAGTCGACGCCAACGAATTCCATCTATGTTCTTTCCAATCTATGTCGACGCAAAAACCGGAAAATATCATTCGACTGGGGAGCCCCCACGTCCAGAAGTTCGACCCGAGGATGTTCCCTCCCCACCCGGCACATTGACTATCTGGCCGATCGACCAGAGCGGTCAGGAGTTAATGTGGCGACTGAGCCCGCCGTCGTTGCGAGAGTATCTAGAAATCGGCCACGCAAAATTTGGGAAGAGAGACAAGAAGACTGGGCTTCGTTCCACCTCGTATTTGCAAACTGGCATACGGCAGATGCTCAAGAGCGGGGAAGTAGTCGTAACCGGTAAAGACGCTGAGGGCGCGCTGGAGCTAGAATTCGCAGATGCCTTTGGGACGCGAAATCCAACCACAATCTGGAATCTTGTAGCTCACAGCGCCTCAGAACACGGAGCGGGGCTACTGAAATCCTTGGTGCCGGGGCGGCGCTTTCCCTACCCAAAATCAGTTTATGCCGTCGAAGATTGTCTTCGGTTCGTTGTCGGCAAGAAACGAGATGCGATCATTTTGGACTTCTTCTCCGGTTCTGGCACTACCGCCCACGCCGTGATGCGTCTCAACCGGCAGGATGGCGGGCGGCGGCAATGCATCTCGGTGACCAACAACGAAGTGGCCGCAGACGAACAGACAGCCCTGCGCAAAGCGGGCCTGCGCCCCGGCGATCCGGAGTGGGAGAAGTGGGGCATCTGCGACTACATCACCAAACCCCGGATCGCGGCAGCCATCACCGGCAAGACGCCGGACGGCAAGGCCATCGCAGGCGACTACAAGTTCACCGATGAATTCCCGATGGCCGAAGGGTTCGAGGAGAACGCCGAGTTCTTCACGCTGACCTATGAGGCCCCGGTTGCCGTCAGCCACAACCTCGCTTTCCAGCGCGTAGCTCCGCTGCTGTGGATGCGCGCGGGGTCGGAAGGCAGGCGCATCGACGACCTGCCTGCGCAGGGCTGGGAGGTGGCAGACAACTATGGCCTGCTCGTCGATCTGGACCGCGCAACCGAATTCTGTGCCGCCGCCCTAGCCGCTGCTGGCGTGCGGGTTGCCTATATCGTCACCGACGACGACCGGCGCTTCCAGGCGGTCGCCCGGGCCTTGCCCGACACCACCCTACCGGTTCGGCTCTACGAGTCCTACCTTTCCAATTT
>JAYSPJ010000506.1:0-19736 GCA_043722155.1 Bradyrhizobium sp. | reverse complement strand
TGGTGCCGCGCTTGTCGTCGATCGGACGGCAGGCGGCGGAACAGGCGGCGGCGGCGGCCTTCAGCGCCGCGTCATCCAGTTTGCTGCCGATCAGCGCCTTGGCGGCGGCCTCGACCAGCAGCACGGTCGGCGCCACCGCGCCGAGGCCGACCCGGGCGGCGGTGCAGACGCCATCCTTGATGGTGAGGCTGACGCCGACGCCGACCACGGCAATGTCCATTTCGGTGCGTGGGATCATGCGCAAATAGGCGTCGCCGGAACCGGGCGGCCGTGGCGGCAGCGTGAAGCTGACCAGTATCTCGCCGGGCTTGAGATTGGTGCGGCCCGGACCGGCCGGTACGTCTTCCACCTTCATCTCGCGGCGGCCGTTCGGGCCCTGCAGCGTGACGATGGCGCCGGCGGCGACCAGAGCCGGCACGCTGTCGCCGGCCGGCGAGCCATTGCACAGGTTGCCACCCGCCGAGGCGCGGCCCTGGACCTGGGTGGAGCCTATCAAATTGATCGCCTCCAGCACGCCGGGCCAGACTTTTCCAAAACGCGGATGTTCTGCAAGCACCGCGCCCGGGACCGCGGCGCCGATGCGGAAACCGCCGTCGGCGGTTGGTTCGATCACGGTCATCTCCGCGATTTTCTTGATGTCGACGATCAGTCCCGGCTTCACCGCGCCGGAGCGCATCTGAACCAGCAAATCGGTACCGCCGGCCAGGATGCGCGCTGCGCTTCCGGCGGCGGCAAAGGCGCTGATCGCTTCTTCAAGCGTGTGTGGCGCCAAATATCGGAGTTCGGTCATGTGGTTTCGTTTCCCTCATCTGCCGGCCGCCGGTGATTGTTGGCTCACCTTGCTCAGACCCGCAGGTCCGGGACCCTACACGGGCAAAACCGATTGGAACAGCCTCCGTGCCCCGGCTCAGGTGGCGGGCTCCCATGCGCCGGGCGGGCTTGCGCCTCTTGACGGGAGCGCCTGCCGCATGTCCTCGTTCGTGTTCAGGCGCCTGACTTCACCCTCCCCTGTGGAGGGGAGGGTGAAAAATCGAACGCCTGATTTCGAACATCCGATCGGTCACCACATGCACGAATTTTCCACGACACGATTTTTCCTTGGCGTAGTTCTATCGGCGCTGCTGTGCGGACCGCAGCCGGCAGCGGCCCAACCGGCCGCAGGTTCGCCGAGACCGATTGCCACGCCCGCCAAACCGGCCGCGGCGCCCGCCTTGCGCGGCGGCGCGGCTTGCCACAACGGCATGTCGTTCGATCGCTTCCTGGCCGACCTCAAGCAGCAGGCGGTCGCTGCCGGCGTGTCGCAGCGGGCGCTGGCGGAAGCATCCTCCGGCCTCGTCTACGACCAGGGCATCGTCAACCGCGACCGCGGCCAGCGCGTGTTCGGGCAGGTGTTTACGGAGTTCGCGGCGCGGATGGCCGCCGTCTACCGGATGCAGGAGGGCCAGGCCAAAATCAAGACCCATGCCGCTGCGTTCGCGCGCGCCGAGAAGGAGTTTGGCGTGCCGCCGGCGGTGATCGCCGCGTTCTGGGGACTGGAAAGCGATTTCGGCGCCAATATGGGCAATCTGCCGACACTGCCCTCGCTGGTGTCGCTGGCCTACGACTGCCGCCGCTCCGAGATGTTCCAGAAGGAAACCATCGCCGCATTGAAGATCATCGACCGTGGCGACCTTTCGCCGGCCGAGATGGTGGGCTCGTGGGCCGGCGAGCTCGGGCAGACGCAATTCCTGCCTACGCATTATTTCAACTACGCGGTCGACTATGATGGCGACGGCCATCGCAACCTGCTGCGCAGCCCGGCCGACGTGATCGGCTCGACCGCGAACTACATCGCCAACGGGCTGAAGTGGCGGCGCGGCGAACCCTGGCTGCAGGAGGTCCGGGTGCCGCAAACCCTTGCGTCGGGTTTTTCCTGGGACCAGGCCGACCTCACGATCCAGCATCCGCGCTCCAAATGGGCGCAATTCGGCGTCACCTATCCCGACGGCAAGGCATTGCCGAACGACAGCCTGCCGGCGTCGCTGCTGTTGCCGATGGGCCGGACGGGACCGGCATTCCTGGCCTATCCGAATTTCGCCGCCTATACCGAGTGGAACAATTCGCTGATCTACTCGACCACCGCCGGCTATCTCGCCAACCGCATCGCGGGTGCGCCGCCGATGCAGCGTCCCTCGGCGCCGGTCGCGCAACTGCCGTTCAACGAGCTGCGCGAGCTGCAGCAGCTGTTGGTGCGCGCCGGATTCAATGTCGGCAAGGTCGACGGCATCATGGGGCAACTCAGCCGCACCGCGGTAAAGACGATGCAGATCAAATACGGCCTGCCCGCGGATTCATGGCCGACCGCCGAATTGCTGGCGCGGATGCGCGGGCAGCCGGTCGTACCGCGCGCGCAACCTGCGCAGCCCGGACCGTCGGCGATCCGCTAACGCGGCAAACGTCAAGAGTTGTATTTCGCCTGCCGCGGCCCCACTTCGAGCAGCGCAACCCTGCATTCGAGCATATTCCACAACACGAAAAGAGCCTCCCATGTCTTTCCATGACGCTTCCGTTGCCGCGTATCTGCAGATTCTCAACAGCCTCACCGGCATCCTCAACAAGGCCCAGGCGCACTGCACGGCGAAGAACATCCAGCCCGACGTGCTGCTCGGCGCCCGGCTCTATCCGGACATGCTGCCGTTCACCCGCCAGGTGCAGCTCACTTGCGATTTCGCCACCAAGGGCTGCGCGCGCCTCACCCACAGCGAAGTGCCGGCTATTGCCGATACCGAAAAGAGTTTTGACGAGTTGAAGGCGCGGCGGGCCAGCACCATCGACTATGTGAAGGCATTCAAGCCGGCGCAGTTCGACGGCGCCGATTCCCGCGACGTCACGTTTCCGGCCGGCCCCGACAAATCCATGACCATGAAGGGTCAGCAATTCCTCAGCCACTTCTCGCTGCCGAATTTCTACTTCCACGCCGCCACCGCCCACGACATCCTGCGCCACAACGGCGTCGAAATCGGCAAGCGGGATTTTCTCGGGGTGAGTTGAGGAAGCCCTCTCGTCATTGCGAGCAAAGCACGAACACACTCTTCCGTCATTGCGAGGAGCGGAGCGACGAAGATCCACTTTCTTTTGGGCCGCAAGAAAGCTGGATCGCTTCGCTCACAATGACGGAGTGAGAAGCGCATTCGTTCTCTCGGGCTGCTACAATCATAAAAACTAAACTTGAGGAAATACCACCCATGTCCGCGACCACCCACGCTCCGAAGCAGATCGACCCCTCCGCATCGCTGCACGCGGAATCGCTGGGCCAGGCCAAGAGCCACGGCCGCCTCCAAGGCCGCCGCATCATTGTGGTCGGCGCCGGACAGCGCAAGATCGTCGACGAGGAGCCACCGATCGGCAACGGCCGCGCGATGGCGGTACTGTTCGCGCGCGAGGGCGCGCAGGTCGCCTGCATCGACGTCAACAGGGAAGCCGCCGACAACACGGTGGCGCAGATTGCATCCGAAGGCGGCAAGGCGTTTGCCTGTTACGTCGACGTCTCGGATGTCGCGGCGATTGCGCCGGCGGTGGAGCATTGTGCAAGAGAACTCGGCGGCCTCGACGGGCTGGCGCTGAACGTCGGGATTTCGTCGGGGCTGTCGCTGCCCAAGATGACCGTGGAAGCCTGGGATCGCGATTACGCCGTCAATGTCCGCAGCCACATGCTGTTCGCGCAGAAGGCACTGGAAGTGATGTCGCCCGGCGGCGCCATCATCCTGATGTCCTCGATGGCGAGCCAACGCGGCAACGGCCGCAACCCGGGCTACGAATCGTCAAAAGCGGCACAAATCGCGCTCGGCCGCGCCATCGCGCGGGCTGGCGAGGAAAAAGGCATTCGCTGCAATGTGATCGCGCCCGGCTTCATGGACACCCCGATGGGCCGCGACGCCAGCCGCAGGCGATCCGACCGAGCATTGACAGTGCCGTTCGGCCGTCAGGGCACCGGCTGGGAGGTTGCCTATGCTGCGCTGTTTCTGATTTCGAATGAATCATCCTACGTCAACGCACACACACTATTTCTTGATGGCGGTCATCTTGGCGGCATCGTGCGCGGCTAGAATGCGATAGACTGACAGCTCGCGGCATTGCCGCGGGCACGAGCAATGCCCACCTCATTCCCACCTGCAATGTACCGGATCAGAAAAAAATGAGCATGCCGACCAAATTGTTCGAGCCCTACGAGCTTGGCCCGATCACGCTTCCCAATCGTGTTGTGATGGCGCCGCTGACCCGCAACCGCGCGATCCCATCCGGCATGGTGCCGAGCCCGCTGGCAATTGAATATTACGGCCAGCGCGCGTCGGCGGGCCTGCTGGTGACCGAAGCGAGCCAGGTCTCGCAGCAGGGCCAGGGCTATCAGGACACGCCCGGCATCTATTCGAAGGAACAAGTCGCTGGCTGGCGCAAGGTCACCGACCGCGTGCACGAGCGCAATGGGCGCATCTTCATCCAGATCTGGCATGTCGGCCGCGTCTCGCACACCTCGCTGCAGCCGGGTGGCGGCGCCCCCGTCGCGCCCTCGGCGATCCGCGCCAAGGGCAAGACTTTTGTCAATGGCACCTTCACCGACATCTCCGAACCGCGTGCGCTCGCCCTCGAAGAGATTCCCGGCATTATCGAGAGCTTCAAGCGCGGCACCGCGAACGCGATCGAAGCCGGTTTCGACGGCGTCGAGATCCATGGCGCCAACGGCTATCTGCTCGACCAGTTTGCCAAAGACGGCACCAACAAGCGCACCGATGCCTATGGCGGTTCGATCGAGAACCGCGCGAAACTGATGCTGGAAGTATCGAAAGTGGTCGCCGCCGAGGCCGGCCCCGAGCGGACCGGCATTCGCATTTCGCCGGTCACGCCGGCCAACGACGTCTCCGACTCCAATCCGCAGCCGCTGTTCGATCATATCGTCGATCAGCTCAACGCGCTGAAGCTGGTCTACATCCACGTCATCGAAGGCGCCACCGGCGGCCCGCGCGACAACGCGCCGTTCGACTACGCCTCCTTGCGCAAGCGCTTCAAGGGAGCCTATATCGCCAACAACGGCTACGATTTCGAGCTTGCCACCAAGGTGCTGGCGGCCGACGCCGCCGACCTGATCGCATTCGGAAAACCGTTCATCTCCAATCCCGATCTGGTGGAGCGACTGAAGAAGGGCGCGCCGCTGAACTTACCCGACAAGGCGACGTTCTACGGCGGCGGCGCGAAGGGGTATACGGATTATCCGGTGCTGGGCGAGGCGGTGGCGGCGGGTTAGCCGCCGCACTCTCAGCCGTCATTGCGAGCGAAGCGAAGCAATCCAGCTTGCGGCAAGAAGGAAGCTGGATTGCTCGGAGGGCTCGGTGGTGGCATAGACAAAGATCGCGCCGGAGGCCTCGAAGATGCGCGGCAGCTCGGTGCGCAACTCTTCGCGCAGCTTGTAATCGAGATTGGCGAGCGGCTCGTCGAGCAACACCAGATCGGCGCCCTTGACCAGCGCGCACGCGATCGCGGTGCGCTGCTGTTGTCCGCCGGACAATTGCAGCGGCGTGCGGTCGAGATACGGCTCGAGCTTCAGCAGCCTCGCCGCCTCCTGGACACGGCTGTCGATTTCGGCGCGCGGTCTGCGCTGCACCCGCAATGGGGAGGCGATATTTTCATAGACCGACAGAGAGGGATAATTGATGAACTGCTGGTAGACCATCGCCACCGAGCGCTTGCGCACGTCGAAGCCGGTGACATCCTTGCCGTCGACCGGCACCCGGCCTGACGTCGGCTTGTCGAGACCGGCCAACAGCCGCATGATCGAGGTCTTGCCCGACAGCGTCGGTCCGAGCAGCACGCTCAAGGTGCCGCGCTCGAGCGTCAGCGAGACATCGCGGATGGTCGGAATGCCATCGACTGCGCGCGTGACGTTTTCGAGCGTAACGGTCATTTCCGCCTTCCTGCTTCCAGCAAGGGACGCTCGGAGGGAACGTGGTTGGCGGCGATCCAGTCTTCAAGAGCGGCAATTTCGTCCGCCGACAAGCGCAGCCCGAGTTTCGACCGCCGCCAGACAATATCCTCGGCGGAGCGGGCCCACTCCGAAGCCATCAGGTATCTGACTTCGTTCTCGGTCAAACCGGCGCCGAAGGACCGGCCGAGATCGTCGAGGGATTTGGCGTTGCCGAGCAGCCTGGCGGCGCGGGTGCCATAGGCATGCGCCAGCCGGCTGGCATGGGCCGGCTCAAGGAACGGATAGAGGCGCACCAGTTCGGCCGATAGCGCCGGGATCGCCGAGACGTCCATGTCGCCGCCGGGCAAAGGCGACTTCGCAGTCCAGCCCTCGCGCGCCTTGGCGCTGCGCAGATAGGGCGAAAGGCGATCGAGCGCCTCCTCGGCGAGGCGGCGATAGGTGGTGATCTTGCCGCCGTAGATCGACAGCAGCGGCGCGCCGCCGGGGGTGTCGAGTTCGAACACATAATCGCGGGTGGCGGCCTTGGCTTCGCTGGCGCCGTCGTCATAGAGCGGACGCACGCCGGCATAGGTCCAGACCACATCCCCGGGGCTGACCGGTTTTGCCAGATATTCGCTGACGGAATCGCAGAGGTATTTTATTTCCTCGGTCGAGGCCTTCACCTTGGCCGGGTCGCCGTCGAAATCGCGATCAGTGGTGCCGATCAGCGTAAAGTCGTCCTGATAGGGAATCACGAACACGATCCGGCCGTCGCTGTTCTGGAACATATAGGCGCGGTCGTGGGCATAGAGTTTTCGCACCACGATGTGGGAGCCCTGCACCAGCCGCACTTTGGCGCGCGCGTTGACGCCGGCGCCCGATCGCAGGACGTCCTCGACCCAGGGGCCGCCCGCATTGACCAGCGCGCGGGCTTTGATCGTCGAGCGGATGCCGCTCGATGTGTCCTCGACCGTAACCTGCCAGATGCCGTCGGCCTGCCGGATCTCGACCGCGCGGGTGCGGGTGCGGATCTCGGCGCCGCGGTCGGCCGCGTCGCGCGCGGTGAGCACCACGAGGCGCGCATCGTCGACGAAGCAATCGGAATATTCGAATGCCCTGGTGTAGCGGTTGGGGACCAACGGCTTTCCCACCTCATCCCGGGTCAGGTCGACCGTGCGCGTCGGCGGCAACAGTTTGCGGCCGCCGATATGGTCGTACAGGAACAGCCCAAGACGCAGCAGCCAGGCCGGCCGCAACCCGGAGTGGTGCGGCAAAACGAAACGCAGGGGACGGATGATGTGGGGCGCGATCTGCCAGAGGATTTCGCGCTCGATCAGCGCCTCGCGAACCAAACGAAACTCGTAATATTCGAGGTAGCGCAGCCCGCCATGCACCAGCTTGGTCGACCAGGATGACGTCCCGCTGGCCAAATCATTCATTTCACACAGGAAAACAGAATTGCCCCGACCCGCCGCATCGCGCGCGATGCCGCAGCCATTGATGCCGCCGCCAATGATCGCGAGGTCGAAAATTTGGTCCAAAAGATGCTTCCCCGGCGCTCGCCTGTTCACTTTGGCGATTTTGTTTTCGGTTTGGAAATAAATCACAACCAAATGTGAAAGCAAGTGAAAAGGAGAAACTTCACCTGGAGATTGAGGTAGCCAGCTGGCGCACGTCCGGCTCGTGCCCCGGATGCTGCGAATCGTGTCCGGACGATGCCGCGCATTGCCGGGTGAACGGTGCATCGTGTCCGGGACACGATGCTTCACAACCTTTCAGGGGATCGCTTCTATCGCAGCCGTGTGACGGTCGAAGCGGGCTCGGAGCCGGGTTCGTCGATATCGACTGCCGGATGCGGCATTGCCTCGATCACCTCGATACCTCTGTGTTGACAGATGCTGGCAATGCCCGCCGGCAAGGTCGCGTCGGTGACGAAGGTCTGGATCTGGCTGAGATGGGCGATGCGGACCGGCGCGCTGCGCCGGAGTTTTGTGCTGTCGGCGACCAGCATCACGCTGCGGGCGTTGGCGATGATGGCCTGCGCCGCCTGCACCTCGCGATAATCGAAATCCAAGAGCGCGCCCTCCTCGTCGATCGCGGAAGCGCCGATGATGGCGTAGTCGACCTTGAACTGACCGATCAGGCTGATCGCGGTCGAGCCGATCACCGCGCCGTCGGCGCGGCGCACCGCGCCGCCGGCCACGATCACCTCGATGCGCGGATGCCGGTACAGCAGCATCGCGACATTGAGGTTGTTGGTGATGACCAGCAGGTCCTCGTGCGAGGTCAGGGCGCTCGCGACTTCTTCCGTCGTGGTGCCGATGTTGATGAACAGCGAGCAGCCGTTCGGAATCTGCGCCGCGGCGGCGGCTCCAATCGCCTTCTTCTCCTCCGCGGCAACGAAGCGGCGCGCCTCGTAAGCGAGGTTTTCGACGCCGGAGGCAATGATGGCGCCGCCATGGATCCGGGTCAGCGAGCGGTTGTCGCAGAGATCGTTGAGATCCTTGCGGATGGTCTGCGCCGAGACCTCGAAACGGCGGGCGAGATCCTCCACCATCACCCGGCCAAAGGCGCGGGCGATATTGAGAATTTCGGATTGGCGGTGGTTCAGGCCGGTCACGGGGCACCTCGGGACAACAAGCCCCATGGTGCGGCGGTTCGGGCATCCGGTCAACGTGGCAGATCGGGCCCAAAGCTGTCCGACGCGGGAAATCCTGAATCCAGTTAACCATCGTCGTGGCCGGGCAGAAGCGCGAAGCGCGTCTTCGCGCTAGACGTTCCGGGCATGACGACGGAAACCCCGGCAGCCGGGAGGCACGTCACCAATCCATTGTCGCCGCGAGCAATCTGATCAATTCCGGATCGTCAAAGGTCATGGCCGTCATGCGGGCACCGGCCTCGACCATATCGGCATGGCCCAGGCTCGTTCGTATTCCCACCGTCGCAATGCCTGCAGCGGACGCAGACCTGATGCCGGATCTGGAATCCTCGAACGCCACCGACAGATTCGCCGCGGCGTTGACCGTTCGCAGGCCTTCCAGGTACGGCATCGGATGCGGCTTGCCGTGCGCCAATTCATCGCCGATCACAACTGCTTCGAACCGATCCGTGATGCCGAGTGCAGAGAGCAGCATTTCGGCATTCAGACGCGGCGCGTTGGTCACTGCGACCATGGGAATGCTTGCCCGGTCCGCGAGGGCCAGAAGGGTCATCAATCCCGGCGTCGGCTCGATTTGTCCGGCCACGAGGTTACGGAAGGCTGCTTCCTTCTCCTCCATGATGGCCACTCGGCCGCTTGGCGGTTCATTCGCCAAAAACCGTTCGCTGATGGAAGCGTTGGAAAAGCCCTGAAGCTCCCGCGTGAAGCGTCCGTGATCAAAGACATGACCACGGGGGCCCAAAACCAGATTGAACGCCTGCAAATGCAGCGCGTCGGTGTCGGCCAGCGTGCCGTCAATGTCGAACAGCAACGCTTTCTGCGGTCTCGGCGGCATCCAGGAATCTCCCCAGCGAAACCCATTCATCGCGTCTCGCCGGCTGTTTCGCAATGGGTCAGTTACCAGCGAAAAGGTTGCCTGCGACATGCCCGCCTATGCCCCGATGGCGACTGGGCAACAGACATCACCCGATCTCGCTGCCAGCGGATCACTTTCGCAGATGCAGCATCATGCGCGGTGTTTCACGGGACAGAAGGGGGTACTCGACAAGCGCGAGCGCGGCTGCGACACTGCCCTCAACCAGAACAACGGAGGAAACGATGAATATCAATCGTCGCACACTGATGCTGCCGGCTCTCGCCATCGGACTGCTGGGCGTGGTCCCCGCCTTCGCCGGCGCGGATGAAGATGCCGTCGCCAAGGGTGTCGAGGCGTTCCGCGCGGCGCAGGCGGTCGGCAATGCCGAGGGGCTCGCCCCGCTCTGCGCGGCAGAACTCAGCTACAGCCACTCCAGCGGCGCGGTCGACGACAAGGCGTCTCTGCTGGCGGGCGTCACCAACGCAAAATACAAATGGACGTCGCTTGAATACAAGAATCCCACGATCCGTATCGTCGGTCCGGCCGCCATCGTGCGCTTCAATTTTGTTGGCGAGCAGGAATTTGCGGCCGACGGCAAGAAGGTTCCGCAGAATCTCCACATCCTGATGAACTGGCAAAAGCAGGGCTCGGACTGGAAGCTGTTGTCCCGCTCGGCAACCAAGCTCTGATCGCTTCGCCGTTCATGTCTACAATCCTGAAGGCGTCGATGCCCGGCATCGCAGCGTTTTACGCAGATTGCGCAAGGCAGACCGCCATGGACGGGCATGGCGATCGCAATACAGGCACGGCGGCCCTTGATCTGCATCAAGGCTGGCCGCAAAGCTACCTGCCAGTGCTTGGTTCTACACACAACCGCTCAGGAGAACGGAAATGATATCGAAATTCGCGCTGACGGCGCTATTTGCACTCGCGGTTTGCGCGCCCGTCGAACAGGCTGCGGCGCAGGACGCGCTCGGCGGCGCCATCCTCGGCGGCGCGGCCGGCGCGATCGTCGGCGGCGCGGTCGGTGGCAGCCGCGGTGCGGCGGCAGGTGCTATCATCGGCGCCGGCACCGGAGCTGCGATCGGCGCCCAGGGCGACCCGCGGCCGGGCGGCTACCGCTATTACCAGAACGGTTGCTATGTGCAGCAGCGCGACGGCTCATGGGTCGGCGTTTCGCCGCGCTATTGCCAGACGGTGGAATACGCCCCCCGGCAGCAATACGTTCCCAGGCAGCAGTATTACGACGACGCGCCGGCCTGCACGCGCTACCGCTCCTACAATCCGCGCTCCGGCACTTATATCGGCCGCGACGGCTACGAGCGTCCCTGCCCGTAAGGCATTTACCGCGCTCCCATCGAGCGCGCGAGATCGAAAGCGCAGGGCCTGACCGGGTACCGGTCAGGCCCTGCGCTTGACCGCTTCGTACGCCTGTCGCTTGAACTCAATGGCGAAGGGATGGAAGAACGCCATATGGCGCTGCGTCATCAACAGGCCGGCGACGCCCGCCTTCGGCGAGATCCACCATTGCGTGCCGGCCATGCCGCCCCACCAGAATTCGCCGGTCGAATCCGCGGAATCGAGCGGCGAAGGCTGCAGAGTCAGGGCGCCGGCCAGCCCGTAGCCCTCACCCGGCGCTCTTTGTGCTTATCCAAAGCAAGGCTTTCCTATTTGCCCTTCTCGGAGCTCTTATATTCACGACCATTGCAATGAGCTCTCGTCTTTTGGAAGAAATATTTCGCTACTGTCCAACGGCCTACGGACGAAAGGTCGCAACCAAAATTCAGGCTCATCTGCTTCCGTCAACAAGTAAAGCTAGTACTTGACGCAATTGCATCAATCCGGTCGCTTCATCTCGAACATGTTCTCCGGCTTGATCTCGAAATAGTCGCCCTGGCGGCCGGCGCGGACGATCGGGTGGGGCAGCGCGGTCTGGTAGACACCGTCCTTGATGAAGGCCTTGTCGATGTGGACGGCGACAACCTCGCCGAGGATGAGCCAGGCCTGCGCCTTCTTTCCGTCGGCGCCCTGCAGTTGGATGATTTGAGACAATTTGCATTCGAACGAGACCGGGCTTTCCGCCACCCGCGGCACCTTGACGAGCTTGCCAGGCACCGCCGTCAGCCCGGCGATGCTGAATTCGCTGACGTCGTGGGCGACATGCGCCGCGGTCGCGTTCATCTGCTGCGCCAGATCCATGGTGGCGAGATTCCAGACGAACTCGCCGGTCTCCTGGATGTTCTGGACGCTGTCCTTCCAGGAGGTCGAGGAAAAGCCGATGATCGGCGGGTGGTAATTGAAGGCGTTGAAGAAGCTGTAGGGCGCGAGGTTGACGTGGCCCTTGGCATCCCGCGACGAGATCCAGCCGATCGGGCGCGGCGCGATGATGGCGTTGAAGGGATCGTGCTTGAGGCCGTGGCCGTTGGCCGGCTCGTAATAGTGCAGGTCTTTTGGAGTCTTGGCGTCCACGTTATCTTTCCTTTTGTAGCCCGGATGGAGCGAAGCGCAATCCGGGACCACAGCGCAAGCGACTTCTGGCGATTTGATCCGGTCATTCCGGAATGGTGCGTTAGCACCATATCCGGAATCTCGAGCTTCCCCGATGTGCAATTGCACATCTGAGGTTCGATGCTGCGCATCGCCCCGGAATGACGGCTGGTTATCGGCCGTGCGGCACCAGGCCGGAAAGGATGAAATCGATCATCTGGTCGAGCGTCGGGCTCGGCTTTTCGGCGCATTGGGCGATCATCTGCGGATGGAAGAACCGCATCATCGCCATGCAGGAGCACGTCGCGGCCAGCGGCACGTCGGCGACCTTGAATTCACCCGAAGCCGCGCCCTGGCCGATGACGGCGCCGATGATCTCGCCGATCAGCTGCATATGCGCGTCGCAGACTTCCCAGTTCTCCTCCATCGCGATCGCGACCATCTCGTGCAGCTTGGAATCGCCGACATAACGCTCGCTGTTCATGTGGTGAATGGTCGACAGCAACTCGCGCAGGCGGCCGATCGCCGGACCCGGCCGCGCCGCGATCGCCTGCGCCGCTTCCTCCACCTCGCCCATCAGGACGCGCGCCACCGCCTGGTGGATCGCCTTTTTCGAATCGAAAAAGCGATAGACGTTGGCCGGGCTCATGCGCAGCACCTTGGCGATGTCGGCCACGGTGGTTTTTTGATAGCCGATCTCGCGAAACAGACGCTCCGCCACCACGAGAATCCGCTCTCGCGTGTCGGGTTCGATATGGTCGGAAACCAGCGTCATGTCAGGACTCGATCTGCTCAATGTTCAATTATTCGGCAGCCTGGGCAAGTGGAAATGCGAGCTGCTTTTCGCGCTCATGCTGCGGCGCAAGATCAACTTTCTCGCCCGTGCCGCGTTCCTCCAGGCTCTTGCGGAACCAGAGCGCATAGAGGCCCGGCAAGTACAGCAGGGTCAGGAAGGTCGCAACGAACAGGCCGCCCATGATGGTGATCGCCATCGGGCCCCAGAACGCCGAGCGCGACAGCGGGATCATGGCGAGGATCGCGGCCAGCGCCGTCAACACCACCGGGCGGGCACGCCGGACGGTAGCCTCGACGATGGCTTCCTTGCGGGTCAGACCGGCGGCGACATCGGTTTCGATCTGGTCGACCAGGATCACCGCATTGCGCATGATCATTCCGGCCAGCGCGATCAGCCCGAGCAGCGCCACGAAGCCGAACGGCTGGTTGGCGATATTCAGTCCGAGCGACGCGCCGATGATGCCGAGCGGTGCGGTGAGGAACACCAGGATCAACCGCGAGAAGCTTTGCAGCTGGATCATCAGCAAGGTCAGCATGACGATGACCATCAGCGGAAACAGCACGAAGATCGACGCATTGCCCTTGGCGGACTCCTCGAACGCGCCGCCCGCCTCGATCCGGTAGGCCGACGACAGGCTGTCGCGGATCTCCTGCAGCTTGGGCGAGATCTGGCTGGTCACATCGGGCGCCTGCGCGCCGTCGACGACGTCGCCGCGCACCGTAATCGCCATGTCGCGGTTGCGCCGCCAGATGATCGGCTCCTCATGAGCGTACTCGATTTTCGCGATCTGCGTCAGCGGCACCGCGACGCCGTTGCGCGAGGTCACGGTGAGATCGCCGACACGGCCGAGATCGAGCCGCTCGGATGGCACCGCGCGGGCCACCACGCCGACCTTCTCGATGCCGTCGCGGATCGTCGTCACCTGCGCGCCCGAGATCAGCATGGCCAGCGCCTGCGACACGTCCTGCGGGGTCAGACCGAGCGCGCGTGCGCGGTCCTGGTCGACCACCAGCTTGAGGTAGGGCGACTGCTCGTTCCAGTCGAGCTGAGGATCCCTGACATTGGGATTCTGCCTGACGACGTCGCGCACCCTATAGGCGATGTCGCGCACGGTGTTGGGGTCGGGGCCGATCACGCGGAACTGGACCGGAAAGCCGACCGGCGGGCCGAAATTAAAGCGATCGACGCGCACGCGCGCTTCGGACAACACACCTTCGCCAACCGCCTTCTCCAGGCGGGCCTTGATCCGCTCTCGCGCGTCGACATCCTTCGCGACGATCACGATCTCGGCGAAGGCTTCGTTCGGCAGCTGCGGATTGAGCCCAAGCCAGAAGCGCGGCGAGCCTTGGCCGATATAGGCGGTATAGGTCGAGATGTCCTTGTCGTCCTTCAGCAGGGCTTCGGCCGTCTTCGCGGATTTTTCGGTGACGTTGAACGCGGTACCTTCGGGCAGCCGCAGCTGCAGGAACAGCTCCGGACGCTCCGACAGCGGGAAAAACTGCTGCTGCACATGACCGAAGCCGGCGATGGAGAGCGCGAACACGCCGACCGTCGCCAACACCACCTTAACCCGGTGATCGACGCACCACTGGATCATGCTGCGCAGGATCCGGTAGAAACGGGTTTCGTAGACCGCATGCGGATCGTAGTTATGATGGACCGTGATGTTGGGCAGCAGCTTGACGCCGATATAGGGCGTGAAGATCACCGCGACGAACCAGGACGCGACCAGCGCGATCGCCACGATCCAGAAGATGCCGCCGGCATATTCGCCGACCGCGGAATTGGCAAAGCCGATGGGAAGGAAGCCGACGGCGGTGACCAGCGTGCCCGTCAGCATCGGGAACGCGGTGGATTCCCAGGCAAAGGACGCCGCGCGGACACGGTCCCAGCCCTGCTCCATCTTCACCACCATCATCTCGACCGCGATGATGGCGTCGTCGACCAGAAGCCCGAGCGCGATGATCAGGGCGCCGAGCGTAATGCGGTGCAGGTCGATCGACATCGCATTCATCACGATAAACACGATCGCCAGCACCAATGGGACCGACAGCGCCACCACGATGCCGGTGCGCCATCCCAAGACGACGAAGCTGACGAAGAGCACGATCGCCAGCGCCTCGATGAAGGAGCGCACGAACTCGCCGACGGCGCGTTCGACCACTTTCGGCTGGTCGGCGATCTGCTCGACATTGATGCCCTGTGGCACCGCCTTCATGAATTCCGCAGCCGCGTTGGCGACCTCCTTGCCGAGCTCCAGGATGTTGGCGCCCTTGGCGGTGACCACGCCGACACCGAGCGCGGGCTTGCCTTCCTGACGCGCCACGAAGGTCGGCGGATCGACGAAGCCACGGGTAACGGCGGCGATATCGCCGAGCCGAAATACCCGGCCGTTGCTTTCGACCGGCGTCTCGGCGACCGCCTTGGCGCCGTCGAGCGCGCCGGTGACGCGCAGCGGCACGCGCTGCGAGGAGGTCTCCACCGTGCCGGCGGGCACGACATTGTTCTGCTTGGCGAGTGAATCGAACAGCGCCTGCGGCGTGATCCCGAGCGTGGCCAGCTTGGCGTGCGAGAATTCGACGAAGATTCGTTCTTCCTGGGCGCCGTAGAGATTGACCTTGGTGACGCCGGGCACCTTGAGCAGCCGCTGCCGCATGCCTTCGGCGGCCTTCTTCAATTGCGCGAAGTCGGCGCCGTCGCCGGTCATCATATAGAGGATGGAGTCGACGTCGCTGAATTCGTCGTTGACGGTGGGGCCGAGCAGGCCGGCCGGCAGCTGGCCCTGCACGTCGGCGAGTTTCTTGCGCAGCATATAGAACAGGTAGGGCACGTCCTTCGGCGGGGTCGAATCCTTGAAGGTGACCTGCATCGCCGTGAAGGACGGTTTCGAGTAGGTCTGCACCTTCTCGAAATACGGCAGTTCCTGCAGCTTCTTCTCGATGGGGTCGGCGACCTGGGTCTGCATTTCGGCCGCGGTGGCGCCCGGCCAGATCGCCGAGACGTTGACCACCTTCACCGTGAAGAACGGATCCTCGGCACGGCCGAGCCCCCGGTAGGAGAAGAAACCGGCGGCGCCGAGCGCGATCATCAGGAAAAGGATCAGCGCGGGATGACTGACGGCCCAGCCCGAGAGATTGAAGTGTTTCATCTCGCTGCTCCCCTGTCAGAAATGTCGATCGGTGTTACGTCATCGGCGGTGCGCCCCCTCTCCCATGGGGAGAGGGCTGGGGTGAGGGGGTACGGTCTATCGATGAACCTGATCCCCTCACCCGGCGCTGCGCGCCGACCTCTCCCAAAGGGAGAGGTGAGGAAGAGCCCTGATTTCGATTTCATCATACTCTCCGGCTCAGAACGACAGCGATGAGACGACCCTGACCTTCTGGGCCGGGTCGAGTTTTTGCACGCCGAGCACGACGACTTTCGAGCCTTCATCGACGCCGCCGGATATGACGACGTTGTTGCTCTCGTAGGATTTCACGGTGACCGGCTTCAGGGTCACGTCGCCCTTGTCGTCGACGATGTAGAGCGAAGGATTGCCGCCCTGGCTGTACAGCGCCGACAGCGGCAGCCGCGCCACGCTGGTGGTGGCGGGATCGGCCAGTGTCAACGTCGCGGTCATGCCGAGCGAGACACTCTCGCCGGCATCCGGCAGCGAGAATTTTGCGAGGTAAGTGCGCGTCGCGGGATCGGCCGCGGGCGCGATCTCGCGCAACTTCGCAGCATACTTCTTGCTCGGTTCGGACCACAGGCTGACGCTGGCGACGCCTTCTTTGGCGCGGCCCACCAGCGTTTCCGGAATCGCGACCACGGCTTCCTTTTCCGCAAAGCGCGCGACCCGAACCGCGGTCTGCCCCGACGCGACCACCTGTCCGCCATCGATCAAGGTCGCGGTGACGACGCCGCGGGTGTCGGCGACCAGCGTTGCATAGGAAAGACTGTTCTTCGTGAGCTCGACCGAGCGCTCGGCGCGGTTGAACCGCGCGCGGGCTTCATCGGCGCCGGCTCGGGACTGATCCATCTGCGCATCGGTGGTCCAGCCCTTGGCGCGCAGATCCCTGGCGCGCTGCTCGGAGGCGGTGGCCTGCGCCAGCACGCCAGTCGCGGCGCGGAATTCGGCCTCGGCCTGCTCGGCCTGCAGCTTCAGATCGACTTCATCGAGGGTAGCCAGCGGCTGGCCGATGTCGACGGTCTGGCCGACTTCGACCAGCCGTTTGGCCACTTTGCCGGGGACCCGAAAGCCCATGTCGGTCTCGATCCGGGGCTTGATGGTGCCAACGAAGCTGCGCTCCGGCGATTCCGGCTTGTATTGCACCGTCGCCACCAGCACAGGACGCCCGGGAGAGGCCTTTTCCGCGGCCTTCTCATTGCAGCCGGTCAGGGCGATCGCCAGAGCGGCCAGCGACAGGCCGGCCAAGAATTTGGAACAGCTGGATAAAATGGAACGGACGAGCATGACGGGTTCCCTCGGTGACATCGAGAGAGTGTCGATTGTTCAGTGACGATTGTCAATATTCGTCAGTGATCATGATTTCGTGAACTGGCCGGCTGGTTAAGCGGGCGCGAATTTGTCGGCACTGTTCACGTCGTCCGGGCGACATCCACGTTCTCCTCGACCTCGGCCTGGTGCGCAATTGCGCACAGGGCGCCCGCGGCTGCGCAAAATCTGCACAACAATCCGCAATTCCTGATCATCCCGCCCCACAACCCTGCCAACCGGCCCCCCATGATCGGATCATGGGGAAAATCATCATCGTCAGGTTCAGACGATCGCGACTGCCTCGGCGGCTGCTCAAGGACGGCTGGTGGCTGGAAACGCCGGCCGCCCGCCGCGACGCGATCGCCTTTCCAAATCGCGACGCGCCAAGACCCAAGTCCCGGATTCGCCACCTCACCCTCGTCACCTCAGGGAAATGAAAACCATGTCGATTGCGACCGCGTCCGGTTTCGATCCCGTCCTCATCGCCGCCTATGATGTGACGCACTCCCGGCTGATAGACGGTGTCGGGCCCAAACTCGATCTGAAGTATCCGTTTTCGTTTGGACCGCAGGTTTTGCCGGTGCTGGAATCACGCTTGCAGCATGTCCCGGCATTGCAGCCCGACGTCGCGGGATTCCGCTCCAATCAGGATATTGCTGCGGACCGAAGGCGCCCCGCAAATTGGCGGGCCTGGGGTTTTCGAACGTGGCATCTGGACCGATATTTGGCTAACAATCCCTCGATATCGCCGAATTCTTCACATGATAACGGCAAAGGCTAGCGCGAACGTGGCTCATTCCATTCTCGTCGTCGACGACGATCCCCATATCCGCGACGTGGTACGCTTCGCGTTCGAGAAGACGGGGATGGCGATCTCCATTGCGCAGGACGGCAAGGAAGCGCTGGCCCGGTTCGACCGCAATGTCCACGATCTCATCGTGCTCGACATCGGCATGCCGGAGATGGACGGGCTGGAGGTCTGCCGCCAGATCCGGAAAACCTCGGATACGCCGATCCTGTTTCTGTCGGCCCGCGACGAGGAGATCGACCGCATTCTCGGGCTGGAAATCGGCGGCGACGACTACGTGACAAAACCGTTCAGTCCGCGCGAACTGGTCGCGCGGGTCAACGCGATCCTGCGGCGGTCGCGAAATGCCCCCGCGCCGGCGGAAAGCAAGGTCATGCGCCATGGCGGGCTCGCGCTCGACCCGGACGCGCGCACCGCGAACTTCCAGGATACGCCGGTGGCGCTGACGGCACTGGAATTCTCCATCCTGCGCACGCTGCTGGCGCGGCCGGGATTCGTCTTCACGCGCGAACTCATTCTGGACGCCGCCTACGCCGGCAATATTCACGTTGCGGACCGCACCATCGACAGCCATGTCAGGAACATCCGCGCGAAATTTGCCAGCGCCGGCTGCGAGTCCGCCATCGAGACCGTGCACGGCGTCGGCTTCAAACTCGGACGCTGCGAGGCGCCGCGTTGACCGACGCCTCGGCCAACACCAGCCGAAAATGGCGGCCAAGCCTCAGCCTCGTGGTATTCTTCGTTCTCACCAGCGTGCTCGCGCTGCCGCTGTTCAGCCTCTATTTCCTCAAGGTCTACCAGAACCAGCTGATCCAGCAGACCGAGGCCGAACTGATCGCGCAAAGCGCCGTGCTCGCAGCGGTTTTCCGCCGCGAAGCCGAGACCGGGATTCCGCCCGGTACGGCGCTCGGCGCGAAGGTTGCGCCTGCGGCGCGCAAGCCATCCGACGAACCGTATCAGCCGATCTGGCCGCAGCTCGAACTGGTCAACGAGAGCGTGCTGCCGCCGCGACCCGAAGCCCGCCCGCCATCCGCGCCGGCCGATCCCGCCTTCGCAGCCCTCGGCGCGCGGATGATGCCGGATCTGGTCGCCACCCAGAAAGTGACGCTGGCGGGATTTCGGCTGCTCGACCCGAACGGCGTCGTGGTCGCCGGCCGCGAGGAAGTCGGGCTGTCGCTGGCGCATCTGGAGGAAGTGCGCGAAGCGCTGCAGGGCCGCTTCAAGGGCGTGCTGCGGGTGCGCATCTCCAAGCACGACCAGCCCTCGCTGTATTCGATGAGCCGGGGCACCGGGATGCGCGTCTTCATCGCGATGCCGGTGATCGTGCGCGACCAGGTCGCCGGCGTGGTCTATGCCTCACGCACGCCGAGCAACGTTTTCAAATATCTGTACGAGCAGCGCGGCAGGGTGATTCTCGCGATGCTCTCCATGATCGTGCCGACGCTGCTGATCGGGTTCGTGTTTCACCGCACCATCACCGGCCCGATGCGCGAACTGGTGGAGCGCACCAATCTGGTCGGTAAGGGCGACCGCGACGCGCTGCGCCCGCTGCGGCATCACGGCACCAGCGAATTTGCGCTGCTGTCGCAGAGTTTCCTGGATATGGCGCGGCGGCTGAATACGCGCTCCAGCTTCATCTCGACCTTCGCCACCCATGTCTCGCACGAATTGAAATCGCCGCTGACCTCGATCCAGGGCGCCGCCGAACTGTTGCGCGA